>DATHFW010000184.1:0-7100 GCA_035317945.1 Steroidobacteraceae bacterium
ACCCTGGCGGCGTACCGAGCCACTCCTCGAGTGTCGAGCCAGTCTCCGGCACCTGCAGCAACTCCAGCCGCGCCTGCGGCAGCACCGGCCGCTGAGCCCGCGACTCCGGCGGCGCCGGCGGCCTCCGAGACACCGCCTGCCGCCACTGAGACGCCGCCCCCCGCCACCGAGACGCCGCCTCCCGTCGCGGAGGGCCCGGCTCCTTCCGCGACTCCGCCTCCCGCCGCGCCGCCGCCTCCTTAAGGCATAGGCGTGCTTCCGGTAGTCGCGTTGATCGGTCGCCCGAATGTGGGCAAATCGACGCTGTTCAATGCCATGACCGGTACCCGCGATGCGCTGGTTGCGGATTTGCCCGGCCTGACGCGCGACCGGCAATACGGATTCGCCAGGCGCACGGAGGTGCCGTGCATCGTCGTCGATACGGGTGGTCTGGTCGAGAACGCCGACGTGATCGAGAGCTTGATGATCGCCCAGACCGAACGCGCGATCAGCGAGGCTGACCGGATCGTCGTATTGGTGGACGGCCGTGCCGGCGTGACGCCCCAGGATCAGTTCGTGGCACAGCTGGCGCGACGCAGCGCCAAGCCGGTGTTCTTGGCCGTGAATAAAACCGAAGGCTTCGATCAAGACATCGCCGTTGCGGATTTTCATCAATTGGGATTGGGAGAGCCGCTGCCGATTGCAGCAGCCCATGACCAAGGCGTGATATCGCTGCTCGAGACGGTCCTCGCGGGCCTGACCCCGGATCCGCAAGACGGTCCGGAAATGCAGAGCATCAAAGTCGCCGTGATCGGCCGGCCGAATGTGGGCAAGAGCACGTTGATCAATCGCTTGCTGGGCGAGAACCGCATGGTGGCCTTCGATCAGCCCGGCACCACGCGCGATGCCGTGCTCGTACCCTTCGAGCGCGACGGTGAACGCTATACCTTGATCGACACCGCCGGTGTGCGGCGCCGCTCGCGCGTCGAGGAAGCGGTGGAGAAATTCAGCGTCATCAAGACTCTGCAGGCAATCGAATCCGCGCACGTGGTCGTGGTCGTGATGGACGCGCAAGATACGGTCGCTGAGCAGGACGCGAGCCTCTTGGGCACGGTGATCGAGCAGGGCCGCGCCTTGGTTCTTGCCGTCAACAAGTGGGATAACATCCCCACGGAGCAGCGGGATTTGATTCGCCAGCAAATCGAGCAACGGCTGCAATTCGCTGATTTCGCACCGCTGCACTTCATCTCGGCCCGACACGGCAGCGGCGTCGGCGAGCTGTTCGCGTCGGTACGCAAGGTGTACGCGGCCGCCATGCGCGATATGAGCACGCCGGAACTGACGCGCGTGCTGGAAGCCGCCATCGAGAGCCACCAGCCGCCTCTTGTCAGTGGGCGCCGTATCAAGCTTCGCTACGCGCACCAGGGTGGCCGCAATCCTCCTGTGGTGATCATCCACGGCAATCAAACCGATCACGTGCCGGACGCCTACAGGCGCTATCTAGTCAATGTCTATCGCAAGGCCTTCGACCTGCTGGGCACCCCGGTCAGGGTGGCCTTTCGGGGGGAGGAAAACCCCTTCGCCGGCAAGCGCAATCCCTTGACGCCGAGGCAGGTGCGTAAACGTAAACGGTTGATCCAACGCAATAAGCGGTAAGATCGGACTGCGCTACGACGGGATGCTCCCTTGCGGCAGTTCTTCAAAACAAAATACTTTCGAATCTTGGGCGTCGTGGCGCTGCTGCTCGTCGTCTATGCGATCGCGGGATTTTGGCTGGCGCCCAAGCTGCTGCGCAGCAATCTGGTGAAGGAGATTCCGAAAACACTGCCCGGTGTCACACCGGCCGTGGGTGAGATTCGCGTCAATCCATTTTTGTTCAAAGTCGAAATCAGGGATTTCTCGCTTACCGAGGCGAACGGCACGAAGCTCGCAGGATTTGGACGGCTTTTTGTCGACTTCCAGGTGTCGTCGATTTGGCACCGTGCTTACACCTTCAACAACATCGACGTCGCATCGCCGTTTGCGAATGCCGTCATATTCAAAGACGGCAGCTTGAATCTGTCGCAGTTGATCCCGAAGTCCACTGAGAAAGCCAAGCCCGAACCTACCAACGCCGAGCCCATACCTGCGCTGCGTATCCGGTCCTTCAAGGTGACTCAAGGCTTTCTGTCATTTGACGATCGCAGGCGACCGTCCGCTTTTGCCACCCGGCTGGAACCGATCAACTTTGAGCTGCAGGACTTCAGCACCGGCGTGGCAGGTGGACGCTTTACTTTCACCGGTGCATCGAAGCTGGGCGAACGAATCGAATGGCACGGACACCTCTCGGTGCAACCGATCGAGTCCGACGGCGAATTTCAAATTGCCGGACTGCAGGCGCACACGATTTGGGAATACCTGGCAGATCAGCTGAGCTTCCTGGTTAATTCCGGCAAAATCGATGTAAACGCCACTTATAAGTTTTCTCTGAAGGATGACGTCGATTTGAAGGTCGACGTGTCGAAAGTCGCGTTGACCGATCTTGCCGTCAGGCCGAAGGGTTCCGATATTGATTGGATTACGGTGCCTGAATTGATCTTGAGCGGCACTACGCTCGACCTGAAGCGGCGAGAAGCACATTCCGATTTGCTATCACTCGAGCGCGTGAAACTCGTGACTTGGCTGGAGCCGGACGGCTCTGTCAATTTGCTCAAACTCACCGCGCCGCCGGCGCCGTCGCCACCCGTACCGGCTGCCTCGCCGCCGGCCTCGCCGCCGGCCTCGCCGCCGACCTTGAGCGTGCCTCCCGCCGCGGGCGCAGCGGCGGCTCCCGCGTGGGCATATGATCTGCGCGAATTTGCGCTTCGCGATGCCAGTATTTCAGCCGAGGATCGACGCACCAAGCCGGCCGCGAAAGTGCTCATTGCGCCCCTGTCCGTCAAGGTCACAGGCGCCAACCTGGATCTTACGAAATCCTTGACCGTCGCGCTCGATGCAAAGATCAACGACACAGGTTCGTTGAATGTGACGGGAGTTGTCACGCCGCAACCCCTGGATGCGAATTTGAGCTTAAAGCTGGCCGGCATCGAACTGGCCGCAATTCAGCCCTACGTCGCGCAATACACGTCGATGACCCTGCTGGCGGGCGCGCTGAGCGGCGATGCCAAGGTCCGCTACGGCGCGAAGCAACCTGCATTGCAATTCGCCGGAAATATCAGCGTCGCGAATTTGCACACCGTCGATAATGCGCTGCATCAGGACTTCATCAATTGGGATCGCTTGGATATTCAAGGACTGAATTTCCAGCACGACCCTGATCGTCTGAATATCGATCAAGTTACGGCTCGCAAGCTGTACGCGCGAGTCATCATCGAACCCGATGAATCCATCAACGTGAAGCGGGTGTTGTCCGGCGCGGGCGCCACGGTGGTTGCCCCCAGCGGCAACACAGGACCGCCGATCGCCGCGACCGCCGCGCCGGCTCCGGCAGCACCGCTGCCGCGCGCCGGCAGGAAGCCTGCGTCTGCGAAGCGCGCAGCCACCGGCGCAACGCCCGCTGCGGCCGCGCCGAACGCGGCGCCGTCCATGCCCATGCTCATCAAGAAAATAGTACTGAAAGACGGCCAGGCCAATTTTGCCGACTTGTCGGTGAAGCCCAACTTCGCAACCGGCATCCAGAGTCTTCAAGGATCTGTTCTGGGCCTCTCCTCGAAGACAAACTCGCGCGCCAAGGTCGATTTGCATGGATCGGTGGATGCTTTTGCACCGGTGTCCATTTCCGGCGAAGTCAATGTGCTGAGTGCGGCTCTTTACACCGATCTGACTATGAGCTTCCGCAATATCGAGCTGAGCACGTTCAATCCCTACTCCGGAAAGTTTGCGGGCTACAACATCAGCAAGGGCAAACTGACCACGGAGCTGCACTACAAAGTCGACGGCCGCAAGCTCGATGCGCAACATCACATCATCGTCGATCAGCTCGAGTTCGGGGACAAGACCGAAAGCAAGGACGCGGTGTCTCTCCCAGTCAAGCTCGCCGTGGCGCTGCTCAAAGACCGCGACGGCGTGATTGATCTCGATCTTCCCGTGACCGGTTCGCTCGATGATCCCAAATTCAAGTTGGGCCCCATCATTTGGAAGGTCTTCGTCAATATCCTGGAAAAGGCGGTCACCGCGCCCTTTGCGTTGCTGGGCTCGCTGTTCGGCGGCGGCCCGGATCTGCAGTTCGTCGATTTTCAGCCCGGCGCCGCCGAATTGGATCCCGCCGGCACCGAGAAGGCCCGGGCCGTGGTCAAAGCTCTCAACGGCCGGCCGCAACTGAAAATCGAGATCCCGATTGCGGTGGTCAGCGAGCTCGATCGCCCGCAGCTGGTCGAGGAGAGGTTTCAGGCGCAGATCCACGAAATTCAGGCGCCAACGGCTGCCCGCAAGAAGTCAGCCGGCCCGACAATCGGTTTTGAGCAGTTGGACGCGACCGCGCAGCTCGAGCTGCTGACGCAGCTTTACGCAAAAAATTTCGGCGCCGAGCCGAAATTTCCCGAGCCGATCGCGGAAATCAAAGGCAAACCGGAGAAAGCCGCGGCCAAAATCGAATTCTTGAGCCGTGAATTGCATCAACACATCACGATCAGCGACTCAGACTTGGCGGCATTGGGGCAACAACGAGCCATGAACCTGCAGCAAGCCTTGTTGACCGACACGCAACTCGACCCCGCAAGGATATTTCTCGTTGCCAATGACAAGGCAAAGAACCAGGACGGACGGGTCCGATTGGAATTGTCGCTGCGATGACCCTGCCGCGTCACGCACCGTATTGTTGCGTTGACGCTTGATTGATGCCCTTGATCGGTGCGTCAATGCAGCACGCCGCGCCATGCACTTTCTTTAACCTGCTGATCGCACTCAGGACTTCAAGACTGGCACAAGCGGTGCTTACCGCCGAAGCAGTCGATGCTGCCGGGGGTTCCGTAGATGAAGCTCGTAACAGCGATAATCAAGCCGTTCAAGCTCGACGAGGTTCGAAAAGCAGTCAGCGACGTGGGCGTTCAGGGCCTGACCGTCACTGAAGTTCGAGGTTTCGGCCGGCAGCGGGGCCACACTGAGATTTATCGCGGCGCTGAGTATGCTATTGAATTCGTACCGAAGACAAAAATTGAAATCGCAGTCGATAACGCGCTCCTCGATCAGGTGATCGAGGCGATTATCAAGTCGGCCAGAACGGGGAAAGTGGGGGATGGGAAAATCTTTGTCTTTGACCTGGTGCAAGTCGTGCGCATTCGAACGGGCGAGCGCGACGCGAGCGCTATTTAGATCACGGGAGATATAGTGAAAAAACTGCCGATGCTGGCTTTTCTTGCGGTGACAACGCTGCTGATGCCTGCGGTGTGGGCCGATGCGCCGACCGAGCCGACTCTCATCAGCGTGGACAAGATCAGCGCCGGCGATACCGCCTGGATGCTGACTTCCACGGCACTCGTGCTGATGATGTCGATACCGGGGCTGGCGCTTTTCTACGGCGGCATGGTGCGCAAGAAAAATGTGCTCGCGACGCTCATGCAGAGCTTTGCCATCGTCTGCGTCGTGACCATTCTGTGGTGGTTGGTCGGCTATTCCTTGGCCTTTACGCCCGGCAGCAAGTTTTTGGGCGGCTTCAGCCGCGCTCTATTCAACGGCATGACATTCATGCATGACCCGGTGAACAAGCTGTCTGTTTCGCATTTGGCATTGACCATTCCGGAAACCGTCTATGCCATGTTCCAACTCACTTTCGCCGCCATTACTCCGGCACTGATCTGCGGTGCGTTTGCCGATCGCATGAAATTTTCCGCGATGCTCGCATTCATGGCCGCATGGTCTTTGCTGGTGTATGCGCCCATTGCGCACATGGTTTGGGAGCCTACCGGGTGGCTGAACATCGCGGGCGTTCTGGATTACGCAGGCGGCACCGTCGTGCACATCAATGCGGGCATGGCGGGGCTCGCAAGCTGTTTCGTGTTGGGCAAGCGCTTAGGTTATGGCCGAGAAGCCATGCCTCCCCACAATTTGACGCTGACGCTGATCGGCGCATCCCTTTTGTGGGTGGGTTGGTTCGGATTCAACGCCGGTTCGGCCGGGGCTGCGGATGGGCGCGCCGGCCTCGCGATGTTGGTGACCCAACTGGCGACGGCGGCGGCGGCATTAAGTTGGATGTTTGCCGAGTGGATCAGCAAAGGCAAGCCCAGCGTCCTCGGAATCGCGTCGGGCGCCGTTGCCGGACTCGTGGCCATCACCCCGGCGTCGGGGTTTGTCGGTCCGACGCCCGCGGTGATCATCGGCTTGGTCGCCGGGGTCGTGTGCTTCGTCGCCGCCACTTCGCTCAAACATGCGCTCAAATATGACGACTCTCTGGACGCGTTCGGCGTTCATGGGGTCGGCGGCATCGTCGGTGCGCTGCTGACCGGCGCTTTTGTCAGCAAGGAAATCAGTGGTGTGGACGGCTCGGTGTGGATCCAGCTCAAAGGCGTCGCGGTTACCGCTGCCTATGGCTTTGTGGCCAGTTTCATCATTCTGAAAATTATCGATATGAGCATTGGCCTGCGCGTCAGCGAGGAGCAAGAACGCGAAGGCCTGGACATTTCCCTGCACGGGGAGAGTGTCGAGTAGCGTTCGCCGCAAGGGCGTCCGTTTTTGGCGACAAGCTGTTACAGGGATTTTGCAGCGAAACGTTTCGTGATCTGAGTCTCATTTTCAGACCGATTATGCCGGTTACTCTCCTCCTGCCCTCACGACCTACTGGCATACGGAGAAAACCGAATGAGCAATCCCTACAACAGCGCGACCGAGCGAGCATCAATTCTGGGTCCGACGCTTTTTTTCAAAGGCGACCTGACGGCCGAAGAAGATCTGTTGATTCAGGGACGCGTGGAAGGCTCGATTACTCACACGCAGCGCCTGACCGTGGGGCCGCAGGGCACCGTCAAGGCTAATATCAAAGCGCAGCTGATCATCGTTGAGGGCACCGTGGACGGCGATCTGCAGGCCGAGAAATCCGTCTTCGTCAAGGAGACGGCCAAGGTATGCGGGAACATTTACGCGCCCACCGTCAGCATTACCGAAGGCGCCAATTTCAGCGGCAGCATCGACATGGACGGTAAAAAAGCCGC
>DATHFW010000185.1:0-13854 GCA_035317945.1 Steroidobacteraceae bacterium
TGGAGCGACACGGATCAAAAATACCTTGATACGCGCATCATATTCACCGACACCGAGACTTCGAATTGGACCTGGGATCCTGTGGCGAAGGCTTTTTACTGGCATCGCTTCTTCAGCCATCAGCCGGACCTTAATTTCGACAACCCGCAGGTGATGAAGGCGGTGCTGCAGGTCATGCGTTTCTGGCTCGACATGGGGGTCGACGGTTTTCGCCTCGATGCCATTCCCTATCTGGTGGAACGCGAGGGCACCAATAACGAAAACCTGCGCGAGACCCACGCCGTGATCAAGGAATTGCGCGCGGCCATCGATGCCTCATACACCAACCGGTTCCTGCTGGCGGAAGCGAATCAGTGGCCGGAGGACGTGCGCGAATATTTCGGCGACGGCGACGAGTGCCACATGGCCTATCATTTTCCGCTGATGCCGCGAATATACATGGCAATCGCACAGGAGGACCGCTATCCCATCATCGAAATCATGGCGCAAACGCCGGACATCCCCGAGAGTTGTCAATGGGCGATCTTCCTGCGCAACCATGATGAACTGACCCTGGAGATGGTGACCAGCAAAGAACGCGACTACATGTACACGACTTACGCATCCGACGTGCAGGCGCGAATCAATTTAGGGATCCGCCGGCGGCTGGCGCCGTTGATGGAGAATGATCTGGACCGCATCAAGCTGATGAACAGCCTGCTGTTGTCCATGCCCGGCTCTCCCATCCTCTATTACGGCGACGAAATCGGCATGGGAGATAATTTCTTCATCGGCGACCGCAATGGCGTGCGCACACCGATGCAATGGAGTCCGGATCGCAACGCCGGATTTTCGCGCGCCGATCCCCAGCGCCTGTACCTGCCGCCCATCATGGATGCGGTGTACGGATACCAGTCGACCAATGTCGAAGCTCAATCGCGCGATCCCAGTTCTCTCTTGAGCTGGACCAAGCGGATGCTTGCCGTGCGCAAGACCAGCCAGGCGTTCGGGCGCGGCGCGCGGCGCTTCTTGAGGCCGGGCAATCGCAAGATATTGGCTTACTTGCGCGAGGTCGGCGAAGACACCATTCTCTGTGTGGCCAACCTGTCGCGCTCGGCGCAACCGGTGGAATTGAATCTTGCGTCTTTCAAGGGCCGCGTGCCGGTGGAAATGCTCGGACGCACCGCGTTCCCGCCCATCGGCGATCTGCCGTACTTGCTGACGATCTCGGCTTACGGCTTCTACTGGTTCAGGCTTGCCACCGATGCCGCGGTGCCGTCCTGGCATGAACAAATCGTATCTGTCGATGAGCGCCCGCTGTTGGTGCTGTTTGACGGCTGGACCAGTTTGTTTCGCGAGCGAGTGGTCCCGTGGCGCATCGGCATGGCCGAGAAAACGCGCGCGCAGTTCGAAACCGACACGCTGCCGCGCTACATCGAGACTCAGCGCTGGTATGCGGCGAAGGGCACGGCCATCGAGCGCGCGCGGATCTCGGAGCAGGCGCTGTGGCAGGAAGGAAAGGTGGCGTGGCTGGTGGCGCTGGTCGAGCTCGATGGGGCGGAGGAGCCCGCGAGCTACTTCTTGCCGCTGGCGCTGGCCTGGGAGGAGCGGGACGATGAGCGGGTGAAGAATCTCACCACCGCCGCTGTCGTCAAGATTCGCCAGCAGGCCAATGTGGGCGTGATGGGCGACGCGTTCGCGGACGAGCTGTTCTGTCGCGCGGTCGTCTCGGCCATGGCCGCGGGGCGCGAAATACCGATGATGCAGGGCAAGCTGCAGTTCAGGCGCACGGCTGCGTTCGCGGAGATCGCCGGACCGGATTTTGCAACGTTGCCGGTGGAACGGCCGCGCGGTTCCAGCTCGAATACCGTCGTCAACATGCGCGAGCGGCTCATGCTCAAGGGATATCGCCGTTTGCGCGTCGGCATGAACCCAGAGCTCGAGATGGGCCTCTATCTCACCGAGGTCGCGCGCTTTGCGAACTGCGCGCCGCTCGCCGGGGTGCTCGAATACATTGCAAGCGACGGCCAGACGCGCTTGTTGGCGATGCTGCAGGCCTATGTGGCGAACCAGGGAGACGGCTGGACCTATTCGTTGGAATACATGCGGCGGCACCTCGAACAGTACCGGACCACGCCCGCCGGCGATGCGCTGCCCGTCAATGCGCACGAGGCGTATTTGACTTTGATCCGGGTGCTCGCGGTGCGAACCGCAGAATTGCATCGCGCGCTCGCACGACCGACCACCGATGCGGCGTTTTCTCCGCAGGCGCTGAGCCGCGCCGACATCGATGCGTATCGCCAGCGCGCTCTCGAGGAGGCGCGCGGCTCGCTGGATCTTTTAGCGGCAAATTCGGAAGCGGTGCCGACGGCCGATCGCGAGCGCGCCAATGCCGTGCTTGCGCAGCGCGATCAAATCATGGCGCGTATCGAGGCCTGCGCGAAAGCCGTGCCGAAGGGTATGAAAATACGTATTCACGGAGATTACCATCTGGGACAAGTGCTGGTGACGCGCAACGATTTCGTCATCATCGATTTCGAAGGCGAGCCTGGCCACAGTATGGAGCAGCGGCGAGCCAAGCATTCGCCGCTGCGTGACGTCGCCGGCATGATGCGCTCCTTCGGATATGTGCAACAGAGCGCCTTGCGAAGCGTTGTCCACAATGAGGCCGAGGCCGCGAGATTGGCGCCGTTGGCGCGGGCGTGGGAACTGGAAGTGCGCACGGCCTTTCTGTCCGCATATGATGCGGCGGCTCGCGATGCGGCCGCCCGCGGCGCGGCGCTCTACGAATCCTTGCAACCCGGGAACGGAATTCTCGGATTGTTTGAACTCGAAAAGGCGCTGTACGAATTGCGCTACGAAATCAGTAATCGGCCGACCTGGGTTGGCATTCCCTTGCAGGGAATTCTCGACTGGGGCGGCGGATAATGGGAGGCGCTCATGCAAAGTATTGATATGTTGGTGGATGCAACTCGGGAGTTCCTGCACCAAATCGCGGCCTTTCTGCCGAAGCTGTTGCTGGCGTTGGTCGTGGTCGCCGTGGGCTGGCTGTTTGCCAAGGCGGTACGCTTCGCCGTCGAGCGCGCGCTGCGCGCCGTGAACTTCAACGTGTTGACCGAGCGGGCGGGCACGGACAATTTTTTGAAACAAGCGGGCATGCGCGGCGATACCACCACGCTGTTCGGCATAGTCGCCTTTTGGCTGGTGGTTTTGTCAGCTCTCATTATCGCCTTCAACGGATTGGGCCTGACCTATATTACGGACCTGCTGGGCCGCGTGGTCTTGTTCACGCCAAAATTGCTGATCGCGATGCTGATCGTGGTGTTCGGGTCGTATTGCGCGCGTTTCGTCGGCAACGCCGTACAGTCCTACTGCGTCGATGCACAAATCCCCGACGCCGATGTGCTGAGCGGGAGCGTGCGCTACGTGATCATGACCTTCGTCGTGATGATCGCCTTGAGCCAGGTTGAGGTCGGCGGCGACATCGTCCAAAGGACTTTTCTGATCATTCTTGGCGGTCTCATGCTCGCCCTCGCGTTGGCTTTCGGACTCGGCGGAAAGAATTGGGCGGCGGCGTTGCTGCAGCGCTGGTGGCCGCAAAGCGGCAAGGATCAGGACAACTGACTTTTCGGCCTGCGGCCAGGGCGGCTAGGCTGCTGCGCGCTCAGCCGGCGCGGCTTCGAGCGCCCTGGCAAGCACGTCCTCGATTTTTTCCGCCCAAACGAACTCGAGTCGCGCGCGCACGCTGTCGGGAATGTCCTCCAAATCCCGCCGATTTCGCGCCGGCAGAATCACGGTACGAATTCCGGCGCGCGCCGCCGCCACGCATTTCTCTTTGATGCCGCCTACCGGCATCACGACTCCGCGCAGGCTGATTTCTCCGGTCATGGCGACGTCGGCTCGCACGGTACGCTGCGTCAGCAGCGAGGCGAGCGAGGTTGCAATTGCAACGCCTGCGCTGGGCCCGTCCTTCGGGATCGCGCCGGCCGGGACGTGAATATGCAGATCGCTCGCATCCAGAATCGTGGGATCGATTCCCAAGCGGTCAGCCTGCGATTTCACCAAGGTCACGGCCGCCTGCGCGCTCTCCTTCATCACCTCGCCCAGTTGGCCGGTCAGAATCAGTTTGCCGCTACCCCGCACGCGGCTTGATTCTATGAACAGAATATCGCCGCCGGCGGGCGTCCAGGCGAGCCCCGTCGCCACTCCCGGCACACTGGTGCGCAGCGCCACGTCGCTTTCGAAGCGTGCCGCGCCGAGAATACGCTCGACGGCGGCGGCGTCGATGGAGACGCTCTGCGCATCGCCCGATGCAATGGTGACTGCGGAGTTGCGCAACAGCCCGCCGATCTGACGCTCCAGGTTTCTGACGCCCGCTTCGCGCGTGTAGTCGGCAATTACGCGACGCAAGGCGTCGTCGGAAATTGGCACTTGCTCCGCGGTCAAACCATTCGCCTGCAATTGGCGTTTCAGCAGGTAGCGCCGCGCGATCTGCAGCTTTTCCTCTTCGGTGTAGCCGGTGAGTTCGATGATTTCCATGCGGTCGCGCAGCGGCGCCGGAATGGAATCCAGCACATTGGCGGTGCCGATGAACAGTACCTTCGACAGGTCGAAGGGAACACCGAGATAGTTGTCGCGGAAGGTATTGTTCTGCTCCGGGTCCAGCACCTCGAGAAGCGCGGAGAAGGGATCGCCTTGATAGCTTGCCGAGAGCTTGTCGACTTCGTCCAGCATCAATACCGGGTTGCGGCGGCCCGCTTTGCGCACCGCTTGCACGATGTTGCCCGGGAGTGCGCCGATGTAGGTACGCCGATGCCCGCGGATCTCCGCCTCATCGTGTACGCCGCCCAAGCTCACGCGCCCGAATTTGAGTCCGATCGCCTTGGCGATGCTTTGCCCGAGCGAAGTTTTGCCGACGCCCGGAGGTCCGACAAAACAAAGAATCGGGCTGCGGCCTTCGGGATTGAGTTTGCGCACCGCGAGAAATTCGAGAATGCGGCGCTTGACCTTGGTCAGTCCAAAGTGATCCTCGTCGAGTATTTTGCGCGCCTGCTCGATGTCGACCTGCTCAGGATCGAGCTTGGCCCACGGCATGGCGAGCAGCCACTCGAGATACGTGCGCGTCATGGAGTACTCGGCCGCCTGTTCCGGCATTCTTTCCAGGCGATTGAGTTCGCGCTGCGCTTGTTCCTCGACTTCCGGCGGCATGCCGGCATCCTTGACCGCCTGCTTCAATTCCGTGAGCTCTGATTTGGAGCCGTCGGTTTCGCCGAGTTCCTTCTGGATCTGATGCAGCCGTTCGCGCAGCACCGCTTCCTTTTGCCGATCGTCAAAGGCTTCGCGGGTTTTCTCATCGATCTGGCGCGACACCTTCAAGACCTCGATGCGACGGCCAAGCAGCGTCAACACGCGATCGAGCCGCGCCTTCAGGTCGAATGTCGCCAGGATCTCCTGCTTGTCGGAGATCTTCAGATCCATGAAGCTGGCGATCATGTCGGCGAGCGCCGGAATGGATTCAATGCCGCGAATCGCATTGGTCAACTCGGCCGGCGCCTGCGGCAGCAGCTGTACCGCTTCCATCGCCATTTCGCGCAAATTGAGGCCGCGCGCTTCGATTTCCCGGTCGAATACCGTGGCTTCCCGATGCCGGTCGATGCGCGCCACCAGGAAGGGATCGCGGCTCACATAGTCCAATACGGTGAATCGCTCCTGGCCTTGGGCTATCAGATGATGCGAGCCGTCCGGCGCGGTGATGAACCGTACGATCGAGGCGCAGGTGCCCACGCGATGCAGTGCGTCAGGAGACGGATCCTCGACCGTTGAGTCGTTTTGCAGCACCAGGCCGACGCGGCGCTGAGTACGCACCGCTTCCTGGGCCGCAGCGAGCGCGGTTTTGCCCGCGATCGCGACCGGCAATACCACCCCCGGGAACAGCACCGCATTGCGTACCGGCAGAATGATCAATACATCTTCATCGGCGTTCATGCTGCCTCCCTCGTCAAGCGCAAATGCAGGCAGCCGCGGTCCAACCGGCGCTCGATCAGGACATAGTGCCCCGGCGGCAATTCGATGCGCCGCCGCATGCGGCCATAGGGAATTTCCAGGCGCACGACGTTCATCGCGGCATTGAGCGATGGCGGCGGCACGGTCGTGTCGATTTGCAGGCCCGTGGGGGTGAGTTGCACGATGACTTCGTCGACCCGGGCGCCAGGCAAGGCAACGATGACCGTCACCTGTGAGCCGTCCGCAAAGATGTCGGCCGGCGGCTCCCACATGGGTTGGGAGGCGGGCGCCGCGATGAGATCGAAAAATTGCCGGTGCTTGCGTTCAGCTTGCTCGAGCAGGGCGCAGGCTTCAGCCCACATCCATGACTTTCTGCGGTAGATATCCATGTGAACTCAGATGCGGGCATCGCATCAAAGTTCAAGGGTGGAAACCCTGGGGCGGGCCGCCTCGGCCGCGCTTCGCTAGTTCGTGCGCGGGGCGGGTCGGTCGGCCACCCGCACCGTATAGCCGCCGGATTTCTCGTCCGACCGAAGCATGAGCAACCCGCGTTTCTCCGCATCGCTCAGCATGTCGTTGAATGATCTAAAGCCGTAGAAACGCTCATTGAAGCCCGGTTGGCGCCGCTTGATCGCTTGCTTGATCATCGAGCCCCAGATCGGTTCGCTGCCGCCGCGCTCTTCGATCAGGGCTTCCAGCGTTTCAACGATCAGCTCGAGCGCGTCGTTCAAATCCGGCCCCTTGTTCTCGCTCGGCGTGCTCCCGGATGCAGCCGGAGCGCGCGTCGTTGCCGCCGTGCGCCGCCGCTTGGAGGGCTCTTTACGGACCAAATCATCGTAGTAGATGAATTCATCGCAGTTATTGATAAAAAGATCCGAGGTCGAATTCTTGACGCCCACACCGATGACGGTCTTTGCGTTCTCGCGCAGCTTGCTCACCAGCGGCGAGAAATCCGAATCGCCGCTCAAGATGACGAACGTGTCGACATGTCCCTTGGTGTAGCACAGATCAAGCGCATCGACGACCATGCGGATGTCCGCTGAATTCTTGCCTGACTGCCTGACATGCGGAATTTCGATGAGTTCGAACGCCGCTTCGTGCAGGCCGCGTTTGAAGTCCTTGTAGCGCTCAAAGTCGCAATAGGCTTTCTTCACCACGATATGGCCCTTGAGCAATAGACGCTCGAGCACCTTCTCGATATCGAAACTCGGGTACTTGGCATCGCGTGCGCCGAGGGCGATGTTTTCCAAGTCCAGAAAGACCGCCATGGTGGCATCGGAGACTTTGGCCGACATTCGACAATCCTTTAGAACCAGTTGTAATTGAAGCTTACGCTGATTCGTTCGGCTTGGACGGAGTTAGGCACAACCTCATGACGCAGCCAGCTCTCGAACAGCAGCAATTGGCCGGCTGCGGCCGGGAATGTAACCCACGGCCGCGCTTCGCGCTTCGCCGCAGTCTTGCGCGGCGGCGCGGCCATAAATCGATCCAGCCGCGGGTCCTCGAACTTCGTGCCGGGAGATCCACGCGGTACTTGCACGTAGTAGGTGCCGCTCAATGTGGAGTGGGGATGAAGGTGCAGACTGTGCACCGTATGCTGCGGCATGATGTTGACCCAGCAATCGGTCATCTCGAGTTCACGTCCCCGCAGATCCCATTCGACGGCGGCGGCGAAGGCTGTGATGTGGCGCTCGAGCTTTCGCCGCAATGATTCAAAGGTCGGCGAAATGGTCTGAAGTCGATGCACCGAGCCATAGGACGTATAGCCGCCCGGATAATTCTTCAAGGACCAGCGGCGTCCCGCCGCATCGTCCAGGCGAAGTTGCCGGCATTCCTTCAACAGCTGTCGATTCAGATCGCGCGAATCGCCCCGTTGCAGCGCCGCGGCATACACCAGCGTGGGAAAGAGCGTGTGAACGGTCATCGCCGGCTGCATTGGCGCGCTATCGCGCCGGTTCCGCCAGCTTCACTTCGTTGAATTGAATGAGCGGCGCCACATCGGTGTAGCGCGGAATATCGGCTTGCAGTTCGCCGGCCGCGGGTCCCCACACTTCAACGAATGCCTGGATACTGTCGAAATAGAATTGGCACCCGCCATGAAAAGCGGGTGCTTCACCGGGCGCGGTGCCCTGCAGGCCGGCGTCCACTTCAGTCCCGCGCAAATTCTTCTTGAGCAAGCGCATCGCCAGCGGCATGTGCGTGGCGACGTAGTAGTTCATGTCGAAGTGCGATCCGGGCTTGTTCGGATACAGGATCGAAAGTTTGATCATAGTCGTGCCTCAGGTATGAAAAAAATATCTAGGGTGCCGCGGCGGAGCCGGCGGGCGCACGCGAATCGTGCGCGCCATACAGCACGGCGGGCCGAGGAAAGCCCAGTGCTTTGGCAGATTTCGGATCCGAGGGGGCGATGCCGATCGACTCGGCGGCGTTGCCGGCGCCCCAGGGCTCCAGCTCCACCACCTTGTAGCCCATTCCTGTCAGCGACTTGACCGAGTCCGCGGACAGCGCGAACGGTTCCGCTGCGATGGTGTCAGGCCACCATTGATGATGAATGCGCGGCGCATCGACCGCTTCCTGCAGCGTCATTCCATGATCGATGACATTGACGATGACTTCGAGGACCGTGGTGATGATCCGCGATCCACCCGGCGTCCCGACGATCAGGACCGGCTTGCCGTCTTTGAGCACGAGGGTCGGGGTCATGGAGCTCAACGGGCGCTTGCCCGGCGCAACCGCATTGGCCTTTCCCTGTACCAATCCGAACAGGTTTGGAACGCCGGGTTTCGCCGTAAAGTCATCCATTTCATCGTTCAAAAAGAAACCGGTGCTGCCGGCGATGACTTTGGCGCCAAAGCTATCGTTGATCGTGTACGTAACCGACACGGCGTTGCCCACGTGGTCGATGACCGAATAGTGCGTGGTGCTGGCATGCTCATCGGCCGCCGCTTGGCCCTTCAAAGCGGAAGAGGGCGTGGCGCGGTCGGGTTGAATATGGGCTCTGATGGTCTCGGCATAGCGGGCCGACAGCAGGCGCGCGGTCGGGTTGTCGATGAATGCCGGATCACCTAAGTAGGTGTTGCGGTCGCGATAGGCATAGCGCATCGCCTCGGTCATGAAATGCACCGAGCCGCTCGAATGAAAACCCAGAGCCGCCAGAGAGTAGCCTTGCAGAATTTGCAGCATTTCGCACAGGGTCACGCCTCCCGAACTCGGCGGAGGCGCGGAAACGACGGTGTAGCCCCGATAAGGGCAGGTAACCGGCGCCGGCTCCGTGACGGTATACGCCGCAAAGTCTTCCGCGCTCAGCAGCCCGCCGTGAGCGCGGGAAGCTGCGCCGACCGCTGCGGGAATGGCGCCGTGGTAGAAGGCGTCCGTGCCGCCGTCGCTGACGGCACGCAATGTGGCGGCAAGATCTTTCTGGATCAATCGGTCGCCCGGCACGAAAGGCTCGCCGTTCTTGAGGAATATCGCGGCAACGTTTGCTTGCTCCCGAAAGGCCTTGGTGCCTTCCGCCAAAACGTCGACATCCCCTCTCGTCAAGATGAAGCCTTCATCGGCCAGCTTGATCGCCGGTGCGATCAGCGAGGCGCGCGGCAATGTGCCGAATTTCTGGCGCGCCGTCTCCAAGCCCATGACGGTACCGGGAACACCGACCGCAAGATAGCCATCCACGCTTTTGCTGCCGAGGACATTGCCGTGCGCATCCAAAAACATGTCGGCGCGTGCGGCCATGGGCGCCTTCTCGCGAAAATTGATGAATACATTTCGGCCGTCGGCCAAGTGAATCGTCATGAAGCCGCCGCCGCCCAGGTTGCCACAGCAAGGATGTGTCACGGCAAGCGCATAGCCAATCGCCACCGCGGCATCCACGGCGTTGCCGCCCTGACGCAGAATGGCTGCGCCCACATCTGAGGCGAGGTGCTGGGAGGTCACGACCATCCCATCGCTCGATTCCAGGTCCAGAGGCGCCGCGGCCTGAGCCGACAGGCAGGGCGCGAGCAGAAGAGCGGTTGCGAATCGATTCAACATAAACACAAGAGTATCGCAATGATCGGTCCGGCGGCAGCAAGTTCTCGCTGAGTGCTAACACAGGTTGGTGAAAGCCCCGGAGAATTCACGGATAGTCCAGCAGCGATCGCTTCGGGTCCCCTTAAGGAGAGCGCGGGTATGACCCTCAGTGAGCTTGCCGACAGTGCCGAGTCAAAACACCGGATTCGCAGGCTCCTGTCCATGGTCCGATTGATCACGGGTCACATGATTGCGCATGGCGCAGACGCCCAGGACAGTGTGCTGCACCTCGCCGGCCGGGTCGGTGCCATCGGGCGCGCCGCGGCAGCCCCGATGGCGGGGGGCACGGACCTCGAATTGCTGGTACTCGACGAGTTGCTTGCACAGGGCGTGCATCGCGCCCCAACCGTGCTCACCGGTCCCGACGTTCGCCTCAACGCCAAATCGGCCGAACTCATGAGACTGGTGATTCATGAACTGGTTACCAATGCCATCAAGTTCGGCGCGCTGTCCCAATCGCAATCACAGTTGCGCGTGATATGGTGGATGATCGGTCCTGCAAGCTCCCTGCTGCATTTCGAATGGGCGGAAGATGGCGTGCGCGCGGCGGCCGAAACCGGGCGACATGCCGGATTCGGATCGCACGTCTTGAAGCGCCTGATCGCCAGCGAACTGCATGGCAGCGGAGACATGCAATTTTTAGCCAAGGGCGTACTGTGCATCATCGAAATCCCATCGAGCGAGGCGCTGCTTCAAAATGAATAACCCGCTGCTGCGCAAACTCGCGAACTTCACCCAGCTGTCCGAGGAAGAATCGAATGCCGTCAATGAGTGCAGCCAAGATGTGAGGGAATTCGCGGCCCGCGAAGATGTGATCTCACAGGGCGATCGCACCGGCGGCGTGAAACTGTTGTTGGATGGATTTGCTTGCCGTTACAAGGTGCTGGAAGACGGCCGCCGCCAAATCGTCGCCTACTTCGTACCGGGGGACATCTGCGATCTGCGGGTTTTCATTCTCAAGCGCATGGACCATTCCATCGGTGCGGTCGTGGTATCGAAGGTGGCGACGATATCCCCTGAGAACATCCTGATGCTGACCCACACCTATCCCACGCTGACGCGAGCTCTGTGGTGGTCGACCTTGGTGGAGGAAGCCATCGCACGCGAATGGATCGTCAATGTGGGGCAGCGAAATGCGCTCGAGCGCATGGCGCATCTGTTTTGCGAACTTCTGTATCGCTTCCGCGCCGTTGGTTTGAATCAAGGGAATTCCTGCACCTTGCCCCTGACCCAGGTTGAATTGGCTGAAACCTTGGGACTGTCGTCCGTTCACATAAATCGAACGCTGCAAGAACTGAGGCGCCGCAACCTCATCACCCTGGAGGGCGGCACACTGACGATTCAGGACTTGGATGCGCTCAAAGAGCTGTCGTTTTTCAATCCGGACTATCTGCATCTGGACTATGGCAACGACAAGCCCCGCGGCGATGAGCGTGAATAAGGAGAAAATCCGCGCTGCTGTACGACGACGCGGATTTTCTCTAGCGCGATTTCCTAGGGTGTCGCGGCTACCGGCGTTGCGAGCGGTTGTCCCTTGTCGATGATCCAGCTCGACACCGCCATGGCTTCGGCTCCCGGTCCCGGAACGACGCTGTGGACGGTGCCGCGCGGATTGAAGAAACTCTCCCCGGTCTTCAGGGTCCGGTCAGGTTGCCCCTGGACCTTGAGGATCAGCGGGCCTTTGAGCACATAGCCGGCTTCATCCCCCGGGTGGGTGTGAAACCCGATGGAGGAGCCTGGCGGCAGCGTCGCCGTGCCGATCACGACTTCCTTGCCGGCAACACCCGATTGATCGTGACGCTCGAGTATGGTGCGCACGGGCTGCGGGGCGGCCTTGGGTTCATCGGCGGCTGCATTGAGTGACAGCGCAGTAATGGCGAGGAGTGACAACTGTACTAGCTTCATTGTATTGATCTCACTTGGTCGAAAGACTTACCTGGGCAAAATAGCCGCTGATGGCAATGACGTCAGCATCGTTCAGCTGCTTGGCAACCGAGCGCATCAATTCGCCGGCATCGTTCTTGCGAGTGCCTTGCTGAAATGATCTGAGCGCGCTCTCGATATAGTCGGCTGACTGCCCGGCGAGATAGGGTGCGGCATGCAAAACGCCGACCCCGTCCGGGCCATGGCAACTGTTGCATGCCTGAACCCGTATTCGTTCATCGCCTTGGAATGCCAACTGATGCCCGCGCGCGAACTGAACGGCGTTGAGCAATTTGGGTTGCGGACTCTGCGGCTTCGGCATGGACGCGTACAGCATGGCATATTTCATGCGCTGCTTGTCGCTGAGTGCTTTGGCGAAATTCGTCATGATCGGACTGTCTCGCGTGCCGTCGGCGTAATTATCCAATTGTTTTTTCAGATACTCCGCGGATTGACCGGCGATGCGCGGCACATGCGCAGCCGCCATGCCTTCGCCGTGTGCACCGTGGCAAGCCTCGCAGGGTGCCGCCGGCGCCTCGGCCGCCGGCGCGGCGCCGGTCGGCTTTGCCGTTGGCGCCGTCTGCGCCAGCGCGTAGGGCACGGCCAGGATCATGATTGAACCTGCGAACAGGTGATGCGCGTTCATGGCGACACCAGCCGGCCGGGATTCTTCAAGTACTTGTTCTTGAGGGCGTCGATCGCCCAGTAGGTCAGGGCGCCGAGGGTGCCGGTGGGATTCCACGAGGCATTTTGCGGATAGTTGGAGGCGCCGATGACGAACACGTTCGGCACGTCCCAGGACTGCAAGTAGCGATTGACCACGCTGGTTTTCGGGTTGTCGCCCATCACGCTGCCGCCGGTGTTGTGCGTGGTCTGGTATTGCGTGACCGTGTAGGGACCCTTGCGCGGACTGCCGGCCACCTGTTTGGCACCCATGGCCTTGCCGATCTCGACCGCTTTCGCCGTCACGTGCGCCGCCATCTTGATATCGTTTTGCGGAAAATCGAAGGTCATCCGCAGCAGCGGCTGGCCCCACGCATCGCGGTAGGTGGGATCGAGATCCAGATAGTTTTGGCGCTGCGCCACGGAGCTGCCGTGCAAGCTGAACATCACGGTGTGGTTGTAGTGCTTGACCACCGCCTGTTTCCAGCCCTTGCCCCAATTCGGCGTGCCCGGTGGAACCGGGTGATACTGAATCGGGCGGCCATTGGTATTCACGGCGCCGATAAAAGCGCCGCCGATGAAGCCCAAGCCGCCATGGTCGAAATTGTCGCCCGCGAAGTCATTGATCAGCGTGCCGGACGCGCCCGATGCCATGAATGGATTGATGTGCACGTCGTCATCAAAGAACGATGCCACCGTGCTCATGGTCTGGTAAGCATAATTGCGGCCGACGACGCCCTGTCCCGTCGCGGGATCGTAAGGTGTCCCGATACCCGACAACAGCAGCATGCGAACGTTATTGAGCGCAAACATCGAGGTGATCACCAGCGATGCCGGCTGTTCGAGCTCGCGGCCCACGGCGTCGATATAGGTGACGCCGGTGGCGTGCTTCTTGGTCGAATCGAGATTGATGCGCTGAACTTGGCAGCCGGTGCGCAGTTCGAAGTTCGGGTTGGCGAGCAACACCGGCAGGATCACCGTCTGCGGCACCGACTTTGCGTAATGTTCACAGGCGTAGCGTTCGCAGAAGCCGCAAAAGACGCAGGCATTGAGCTTCTTGCCCTCCGGGTTGGTGTAGGGCTGGCTCAAGTTCGACGAGGGCTGCGGAAAGGGGTGGTAGCCCAAGCTGCTCGCGGCTTTGCGAAACATCGCGCCCGAATAATGTTCTTTTTGCGGCGGCGTCGGATAGTCCCGCGATCGCGGCGACTCATGCGGATC
>DATHFW010000186.1:0-21915 GCA_035317945.1 Steroidobacteraceae bacterium
GTGGCCGCGCGGCGCCTGGAAGGCCGTGTACGAGCCGTTGATTCGCCGCGCCGCGGGCTTAGGCAGGGCACCCACGCTTCCCGATCCGGATCGCTACGCCCAGCGCTATGCGCACTGTGATGTACTCGTTGTGGGTGCGGGTCCTGCCGGACTCGCCGCCGCGCTCACGGCGGCGGATGCCGGCGCGCGCGTCATTCTCTGCGATGAACAATGCGAACTCGGCGGCAGTCTCTTGTCGGATCCGGCGGTCGGCATCGAGGGCAGGAATTCCGTGGAGTGGCTCAAGAGCGCCGTCGCGCGGCTTACGGAAAACACGCAAGTGACGCTGCTGCCGAGAACGACGGCCTTTGGATACTTCCCGCACAATCTCATCGGCCTGAATGAGCGGCTGACCGATCATAAGGACAGTCCGCCGGATCATTTGCCTAGGGAACGCCTCTGGCAGGTACGCGCGCGCCATGTGCTGCTCGCCACCGGGGCGCTGGAACGGCCGCTGATTTTTCCGGGCAACGACAAGCCGGGTGTGATGCTGGCCGGGGCGGCGCACACCTATTTGCACCGCTACGGTGTTCGGGTAGGTTCTAGGGCGGTCATCGTCACCTGCGATGACGACGCCTATCAGACCGCGTTGGATCTTAAAGCCGCGGGCGTCGAGATTGCGGCCATTGCCGATGTCCGAAGCAGCATCGAGGGGCCCCTGGCAACGGCGGCGCGCGGCGCCGGAATTCCCATCAGCGCGCAATCCACGGTGTTGAGCACTCGCGGCGACAGCCACGTCAGCGGCGTGACATTGGCCGTCACGCGAACGGGTTCACCCGCGCAGCGGCAGCACATTGATTGCGATGCCCTGCTCATGTCCGGCGGCTATACACCAAGCGTTCACTTATTCTCTCAGTCGCGCGGCAAGCTCGACTGGAGCGACGCACTCAAAGCCTTTGTTCCCGGACGCTCCGCCGAGGCTGAACGTTCGGCCGGAGCGTGTCGCGGTATCTACGGAATCGCGCAGGTGCTGGCGGACGGCGCGCACGCCGCGGCGCAGACGCTTGAATTGAGTGTGCCGCTCAAGGCATTCGAAGTCGACGCCTTGGAACGGCGCCACGATTCCTATCTGGGCGCGCTGCCCGGCGGCTCATCGCGCCAGAAAAGCTTCGTCGATTGGCAACATGATGTCACCACGCGCGATCTCGCACTCGCGACCCGCGAAGGTTTTCACTCCATCGAGCACGTCAAGCGCTACACGACCACGGGTATGGCGACCGATCAGGGCAAGACATCGAACTTGAACGCCATGGCCATCGTGGCCGAGAAACTCGGCAGGCCCATCCCACAGGTAGGACTGACCACGTTTCGCATGCCCTACACGCCCGTCACTTTCGGCAGTTTCGCCGGAGTCTCGCGCAAGGAATTGTTCGATCCGATTCGCACCACGCCCATGCACGCCTGGGCGCAGGCGCAAGGCGCGCTGTTCGAGAATGTCGGGCTGTGGAAGCGCGCGCACCACTTCCCGCGCGCCGGCGAAAGCATGCACGCAGCGGTGGTACGCGAGTGCCGGGCGGTGCGCGACGGCGTCGGCATGTTCGACGCTTCGACCTTGGGCAAGATCGAAGTCGTCGGCCCGGACGCGGCCGAGTTCTTGAACCGCCTGTACATCAACAACTGGACCAATCTTGGGGTGGGGCGCACGCGCTACGGAATCCTGCTGCGTGAGGACGGGTTTGTTTACGACGATGGCGTCGTGGCGCGGCTGGCGGCGGATCGCTTTCACGTGACCACCACCACGGGCGGTGCGCCGCGGGTGCTGGCGCTGATGGAGGACTATCGGCAGACCGAGTGGCCGCAACTCAAGGTGTGGCTCACTTCAACCACCGAGCAATGGGCCGTCATTGCCGTCCAAGGGCCGAATGCGCGCAAGGTGATCGAACCGCTCGTCGAAGGCATCGACATAACGGCCAAAGCCTTTCCCCACTTGAGCGTGGCGCGCGGCAAAATCTTAAGGTGGCCCATGCTGTTGTTCCGCGTCAGCTTCACCGGCGAACTGGGCTTCGAAATCAACGTGCCGTCGGATCATGGACTTCAAGTTTGGGAGGCCGTGTACGCCGCGGGTGCCGCGTTCGGCATCACGCCGTACGGCACCGAAGCAATGCACGTGTTGCGCGCGGAGAAAGGCTACATCATCGTCGGACAAGAGACCGACGGCACTGCCACGCCGGACGATGCCGGACTATCCTGGGCCATCGGCAAGAACAAGACCGATTTCGTCGGACTGCGCTCGCTGCAGCGGCCCGCGATGAAGCGCGCGGACCGCAAGCAATTGGTGGGACTCAAGCCCAAGGACGGACGCAGCGTGCTCGACGAAGGCGCGCAAGTTTGCGAGCGGCCGGCGCAGCGGCCGCCCATGCAGCTCATCGGCCACGTGACCTCCTCCTATGCCGCCTCGACAGTCGGATTTCCCATTGCCTTGGCTATGATTGCCGGCGGGCGGGCGCGAGTGGGTGCGACCTTGTACGTATCCCAGCCTAACGGCGACGTCGAAGTCGAAGTCAGTTCACCCGTGTTTTACGATCCCGAGGGAGTGCGCGTGAATGGCTGACGCCGCTTGGATGCGCATGAAGCCGTCGGGCTCCCGGCTGATCCTGCAAGGCGATGCGGCGGCACGCAGCGCCGCGGCCACGGCCTGGGGCGTACCGTTCTCGGAGGAACCTTGCCGCGCGCAAACGCTCGGCGAGCGCGCCACACTGTGGCTCGGGCCGGACGAGCACCTCTTGTGGCAGGCGTCGCGCGAAATCGCGCTGCCCATCGCAGATCTAGAGCAGGCCCTTGGAGCCCACCCTCACTCCCTGGTGGATGTGTCCCACCGCCAAGTGGCCTTGGCAATTTTTGGTCCCCATGCTGAGACCATTCTCGCCGGAGCATGTCCGCTCGATTTGAGTGCCCGCGAGTTTCCGGTTCACATGTGCACGCGCACCGTGCTCGCCAAAGCAGAGATCGTGCTCTGGCGCACCGCGCCGGATGCATTTCACCTCGAGGTGGCGCGCTCGTTCCAACCGTACGCGCAGGCTTTGCTCAATGAGATCGGGCGCGAATTTTCCGGCGCGGCTTAAACAGACGTTCAATGTTTTTGAGGATGGAACGATATGCTATGAAGTCCAGATAACTTCAACAAGCTATTGTTATTTAATATACTAATGGCTCGCGATGTTTTCGTTGCGTCCAATCCGAGCTTGAGACAAGATAGAGCAAACGTAACATATCGCAATGATTGATTACGCGTTCAACGCGGGATGACGATAGAGGGATTCGCGGCCTCAAAAAAAACTCTAGCGGGGATGAACAATGAACTCGAAGCTTTCAATAGCGATCGCATCCATTTTGGGCGGCGTTTCCTTTAGTGCAACTGCAGCCGGCCAAGCGAGCGGGAGTACCGACGTCAATTCGGACGCGCTTCAGGAGATCACCGTCACCGCGACACGCCGCTCGCAGAGCATGCAGGACGTGCCCATCGCGATGCAGGCCTTTACCGGCCAAGCCTTGCAGCAACTCAATATTTCGACATTCGACGACTACATCAAATACTTGCCGAACGTCACCTCGGCGAACAACGGCCCGGGACAGAACGAGATTTTCATGCGCGGCTTGAGTGCCGGCGCGCAGCCCAGCCAGGGCAGCGGTTCCACCGGCCTGTATCCCAATGTCGCCATCTATTTCGACAATCAGTCCGGCCAGCTGCCGAACCGCAATCTGGATATCTATGCCGCCGATATCGACCGCATCGAGGTGCTGGAGGGTCCCCAGGGCACGCTGTTCGGTTCCGGCGCCGAAGCCGGCGCAATCCGCTACATCACGAATGCGCCGAAGCTCAACGTCACCGAGGCAAACGTCAATGCCGGCTACGGCGTCACCGCGCACGGCGATCCGAACACCAATGTGACCGCGGTGCTGAATGTCCCGCTGATCGCCGACACCATGGCGGTGCGCGCGGTGATCTACAACGACCGTCGCGGCGGCTACATCGATAATGTGCCGGCGACCTTCACCCGCAAGAACACCGACATCGGTATTCACTACGCAAACTTTGCGGCGTCGGCCACCGGCGCGTGCCCGGACGGGTTGCCGAACAATGGCTTTTGCGTGCCGCCGGGAAGTCCCTCGATCAACAACGCCACCGTGGCGGCACGGGCCATCAACCCGGTTACCTACCAAGGAGTTCGCGCCGAGGCGCTGTACAAGTTCACCGATGACTGGGACTTTCTGGTTACGCAGTCGTACCAGAACATGAATTCGGAAGGTGTGTTCTATCAGCAGCCCAATGCCTCCGATGGCGCACCCTTGCAGCCCCTGCAGGTCACGGTGTTCAACCCTTCTTTCGACAAGGACAAGTTCGAAAACACCGCATGGACGTTGAATGGAAAATTCGGCGACTTGAAAGCCGTCTACACCGGCGGCTATCTGGTGCGCAACGTCCAGCAGGAGGGTGACTACACCAACTACGCGCGCGGTTTCTACGCCGACTACTACCAGTGCTTTGGCGCAGGCTCAGGAGCTGCGGGCAACCCCAACGCGACCTGCTACTCGCCGAGCGCCACGTGGCACTCGAACGAGCGCAACACGCACCAGCAGCATGAATTCCGCGTGAGCACGCCCGACGACTGGCGTTTGCGCGCGATCGTCGGCGCGTACTGGGAGGACAACAAGCTGTTCGACCAGACGGGCTGGCAATACAAGACCGTGCCGTCGTGTACGACCAACGATCCGGCGGGTACCGGAGGCAATGCCGGTTGCTTTACGAACATCGGAACGTCCCCGGACGCAACGGTCAAGAATCCCGGCATTCAGGGCCCAACGACCTCGTTTTATCAGGACACGTTGCGCGAAACCAAACAGACGGCATTTTTCGCATCGGTGGATTTCGACATCATCCCGAAGGTATTGACCGTTACCGCCGGCACGCGCCACTTCCGTTTCGCAAATTCCTCGGTGGGCAGCGTCTCGGGTAGTTTCTTCTGCTTCGAACAGGGTGCGCCGGCCGCCGGTTGTCTCGGTACTAATTACGATCTCAACAAGCAGAACCTGCATGACACCGAGTCCGGATTCAAGAGCAGGGGAAACGTCACGTGGCACATCACGCCGGACGCCATGGTGTATTTCACCTATTCGCAGGGCTTTCGCCCCGGCGGCTTCAACCAGAACGGCGGTGCGCCACATGCGTTCGGCACGGATGGCGTGTCCCAATACCTATTGCCCAGTTCGTACACATCCGATCAATTGACGAACAAGGAGATCGGCTGGAAGACCGAATGGTTTGATCATCGGGTGCAATGGAACGGTGCGTACTACCGTGAGAACTGGAACAACGTTCAAGTCGCGTTCTTCAACCCCGGCTTGGTCGGCAATATTTTCTACAATACCAACGGCCAGAATTTCCTCATCACGGGCTGGGAGACATCCTTGGTGGTGCGCGTGATCAGCGGCCTGACGCTGCAAGGCGCGGGATCCTGGAACCATAGCCGGCAAACGAATTCACCGGCGCTGATCGACAACAATCCGGCGAGCAACAACTTCGGCAAACCGATCACCCAGAACTGCGACGACACCGGCGCGAATTGCGCAGCCGTGACCAACCCGTTCGGTCCCATCGGCGCGCCGAGCGCGAATTCTCCGCCCATCCAGTTCAGCCTGCGCGGCCGCTACGATTGGAACATGGGAGATTACAAACCCTACGTTCAATTCGGCGCCGCCCACACCGGTCATTCATTCACCCAGGCCGGCTCGAATCCGTCGATTGATGTGGCCGGCATCACGACCGGCAGGTTGCGGTTCGAGAATCCTGCGTACACGACCTTTGACGCGTCGCTCGGTGTTGCGAATGATGCCTGGATCGTGAATGCCTTCGCTGAAAACTTAAGCAATTCGCATGCCAGCACATTCACCAGCACCGATCAATTCATCGTCGCGGAAACACCGCTGCGGCCGCGGATCATCGGCGTGTCTTTCGGCTACAAGTTCTGACGCTTTAGCGATCCAAAACTCGCCTTAGCGATGCGAAGCTAGCGCTGGGCCGTGCTCCAGTTCGATGCCCGATAGAAGGGCGCGTCCTCAGCCGGCAATAGGCCGCGACCGAGAATGTGATCGGCTGCTTTCTCTGCCAGCATGATGGTGGGCGCGTTCAAATTGCCGGTCGTCACGGTGGGCATGATCGAGGAGTCCACCACGCGCAGCCGCTCCAGGCCGCGCACCCGGGTCTCGGGGTCGACCACGGCCATGACATCCTCCATCGCGCCCATCTTGCAAGAACACGATGGATGGAAGGCGCTCTCGACCTTGTCGCGGATGAAGGCGTCGATCTGCGCATCGCTTTGCACGGCTTCGCCCGGTTGCAGCTCACGGCCCCGGTAGCGGTCAAAGGCGCGCTGCGCGAAGATCTCGCGCGTCAAGCGCACGCAGGCGCGCATCTCGACCCAGTCTTCGGGATCGCTCATGTAGTTGAACAGAATGTGCGGCTTATCGAGGGGTTCGCGCGAGCGCAGGCGCACCCAGCCGCGGCTCTTGGAGCGCATGGGGCCCACGTGCGCCTGGAAGCCGTGCTCCTGCGCCAAGCTGGAACCGTCATAGGCCACCGCCATGGGCAGAAAATGATATTGAATGTCAGGATACGGGATGCCGGGCCGGCTGCGGATAAAGCCGCAGGTCTCGAAATGATTGGTGGCGCCGAGACCGTCTTTGCGCAGCAGCCAGCGGGCACCGATGAGCGCGCGGCTCAAGGTATTGATCGACGAATATAGGGTAATGGGCTCCTTGCAGGCGACTTGGAAATAAAACTCCAGATGATCCTGCAGATTCTCGCCGACGCCCGCCAGATGCTGGACCACGGGAATGCCCTGCTCGCGAAGTTCTGCCTCGGGGCCCACACCGGAGAGTTTCAGCAACTGCGGCGAGTTGATGGGACCGCCGCTCACAATCAACTCGCGGGTTACCCGCACGCGGCGCTGTGCGCCGTCGTGTCGATATTCGAGCGCCACGGCACGTTTGCCCTCGAATGCGATTCGGGTCGCCAGTGCATGCGTGAGCACTTTCAAATTAGAGCGGTGCATGACGGGCTTCAGGTAGGCGTTCGCGGCGCTCCAGCGCCGCCCATCGCCCACGGTCATGTCCATGCGTCCAAAGCCCTCTTGCTGAAAGCCATTCACGTCGCTGCTGCGCGGATAGCCCGCCTCGGCAGCCGCCTCCAGCCATACGGCATGCAGCGGGTTGCTCAGGGTGCCGTAGCGGGTGCGCAACTGGCCGGCTGCACCACGGTAGCGATCGCCTCCCTCATCGCGCCGTTCTGCGCGCTTAAAGTACGGCAAGACGTCGCCATATCCCCAGCCGCGCGCGCCGAGTGCCTGCCAATGTTCGAAGTCTTCCGGGTTGCCGCGGATGTAGACCAGGCCATTGATGGACGAGGATCCGCCCAGAACCTTGCCGCGCGGCGTGTGCATGCGCCGGCCGTTCAAGTGCGGTTCAGGATCCGTGTGGTAGAACCAATTGTACTTGGGCATGTTCATGGGGATCGACAGGGCCGATGGCATTTGAATGAAAATCGATCGATCGGAACCGCCGTACTCCAGGAGCAGCACCTTGTTGCCCGGGTCTGCGCTCAAACGATTGGCGAGCACGCAGCCGGCGGACCCGGCGCCGACGATCACAAAGTCAAAGTCTTCCTCATGTGCGTCCATCAATACGGCGCGTCGACGTTGCCCATCGCCACGTAGACGCTCTTCAGCTGCGTGTAGTGTTCCAGCGCCGCGCGGCCATTTTCACGGCCCAAACCTGAGAGTTTCACCCCCCCAAAGGGCAGTTCCACCGGCGTGACATTGTAGTGGTTGATCCAGCAGGTTCCCGCTTGCAGACGGGCGATGACCCTGTGGCCGCGCGTCAAATCATTGGTGAAAACACCGGCGGCCAATCCGAACTCGGTGGCATTGGCGCGCGCGATGACCTGCTCTTCGTCCTCGAACTCGAGCACCGCCATGACAGGTCCGAATATCTCCTCGCGCACGATCGCCATGTCATCGCGGCAATCATCGAATACCGTAGGCGCGACGAAGAAGCCCTTGGCGAGTTCGCCCCGGGTCACGCGCATGCCGCCCGTGAGAATCCGGGCGCCCTCGGCGCGCCCGCGCGCGATGTAGCCCAAGACCTTATGCATGTGTGCTTCCGATATCAGGGCGCCGACTTGTGTTTCCGGATTCATCGGATCGCCGATGCGCATGGCGTTCACGCGTTTGATGAGCCGCTCGAGAAACGCCGCCTTGATCGATCGATGCACGAAGACCCGCGCAGCGTTGGAACAAACCTGGCCGGACGAATAAAAATTTGCCAACAGCGCACCGGAAACGGCGTTATCGATGCTCGCGTCATTGAATATGATCAGCGGCGACTTGCCGCCCAACTCCAGCGTCACGTTCTTCAGCGTGCGCGCGGCATCGCTCATCACGGCTTTGCCGGTACCCACCTCGCCCGTCAAGGAGACCTTGCGAATGTCGCGGTGAGCGGTCAGCAACCTGCCTGTCTCTGCGAAGCCTTGCACGACCTGAAAGATGCCGGGCGGCGCGCCCGCCTCTGCCAGGATTTCCTGCAGCTTGACCGCGGTGAAGGGCGTCAATTCGGCGGGTTTGAAGATCATCGCATTGCCGCAGGCGAGCGCGGGCGCCGCCTTCCAGCAGGCGATTTGCAGCGGATAATTCCAAGCGCCGATGCCGGCCACGACGCCCAAAGGCTCGCGCCGCGTATAGCCGAAAGCCTGCGGTCCCAGATCGATGTGTTCGCCGCTCAGGCTCTGCGCCATTCCCGCGAAATACTCGAAGCAATCCGCTCCGGAGGCAACATCGACGACTCGCGTCTCTTGGATCGGCTTACCCGTGTCCCTGGTTTCAAGTACTGCCAATTCTTCATTGCGCGATCGCAACAGGTCCGCGGTTCGACGCAGTATTCGGCCGCGCTCAGCACCGGTCATCGCCGCCCAGATTGCTTGCGCGTGCACGGCGGCGGCCACGGCCGCGTTGACCTGCGCCGCTCCCGATACGATGAACTGGCCCAAGATCTCGCCGGTTGCAGGATTGATTGAAGCAAATCGCTCACCGGTTGCAGGGCTCGACGGAGGCGCGTCAACAGCCGCCTTCACGGCGCGCCCGGATTGAGCGAGCCGTCCATCGACGAATGCCGTCAACATGGCCCTCGCGCTCTCGCTATCGGCTTCGCGCCATCCCGACAGGGCGGCCCGGAGCCACACGCCGTCAATCATGGCGGCAATCATCGCGGCGAGGCTGTGCGCTTCGTCCGGCGCAACGAGCTTCAACAAGGAGTTTCGCAGCGTCGACAGCGTACGCCGCTGATACACCGATTGAATCCGCTTCAAGCGCTCGACGTGCAACACTTGACCCCAAAACGCCAACCAAGCGCTGCCGGTGCGTTGATCGAATTCTTCCGGCGCGAGATTCGCATCGATGACCGCCTGGATCCGGCCGCGCGGTGTCGCTACCAGGCGCAAGCGCGCACGCACCTGCGTGCCGACACGACGCGCCAGCGATCGGAACGCCGCATCGAGCAACCCATCCTTGTCGTCGAAGTAATGCGCGACCAAACCGGGCGATACACCGGCGCGTGCCGCGATTTGCGCGAGCGTGGTGCCCACGAAGCCTACTTCCGCTAGGCTATCGATCGTGACTTCCACCAGTTCGCGACGCCGCATCTCTTCGATTGGCTCAGAATAGGTGTCTTCAGACACCATTGATTGATTGTTCAATTTTGCCGCCTTACAACCGACGAGGAGCTTTGTGGACGTGCTGTGACAGATGTGCCTAAGATAGGGCTCAGATAATTTATACTTTAAATTCAGGTATTAGGGATACATTGGTGAACTGTAGCCGAAGCCTGTTAAACGATCATTCAAAGCCGCAACCGCGCCTTCAATCATGCCGCCGGCCGGTGCGCACGGTCAAGCCCCCCACTGCGAACTCGCGGGTCCGATTTCTGTGCTGGATGAGCGGGGTCATCGCCCTATTCGCGAGTGCGGCCGGCGCACTGGCTGCGCCCACTACTGACCCACCGAGTTGCCAAGCCGTTCGCTTTGCCGACGTGGGCTGGACTGACGTCACGGCGACCACCGCGCTGGCGAGCCAGGTGCTGCGCTCCATAGGCTATTCCCCCGCGATCACCGTGCTTTCGGTGCCGGTCACGTTCGCCTCCCTACAGAACAAGGATATCGACGTTTTTCTCGGCAATTGGATGCCCACCCAAAAAGCCGACATCGGCCGCTACCTTGAAGATGGTTCGGTAACCGTGATCGGCGCGAATCTGGCCGGCGCAAAATACACCCTGGCGGTCCCCGCCTATACCTTCGCGGCAGGCCTGCACGAATTCAAGGACATTCAGCGCTTCGCGCCGGCGCTCAACAATTCGATCTATGGGATCGAGCCCGGCAATGACGGCAATCGTCTGGTGCTGAAAATGCTCCAGGAGAATTTATTCAATCTCGGCGGGTTCAAATTGATCGAATCCAGCGAGCAAGGAATGCTGGCGCAGGTCGAACGAGCCGTGCGCAGCCGGCAGCCTGTGGTGTTTCTAGCCTGGGAGCCGCATCCGATGAACATGCGGTTTGATTTGCAGTATCTGTCGGGGGGAGACGAGGTGTTCGGGCCCAACTATGGCGGCGCCACGATCTTCACGGTGACGCGCAAAGGCTACGCGGACGCCTGCCCAAACGTCGGCCGGCTGCTCAGCAATCTGAAGTTCACCCTGCGGGGCGAGAGCGAAATGATGGCGGCAATCTTGGATCGACATGAGCCGCCGGATGTCGCGGCCGCTGAGTGGTTGAGTGCAAATCCGGGCGTGACGGCAACGTGGCTTGATGGTGTGCTCACCTTTGACGGCCGCCCCGCCTTGACGGCGTTGTCACACTCCGCGGTGTTGCCCCGCGTCTCCGGCTTCGAACAGTGGGTCACCGGCCACAAGATCCCGGTGGGCGATGCCATGGCGGTGGCCATCGACTATGTCAAAGCACATGGCACGTATTTGTTTGACGGAATCTCGATTGTCATTCAAGGGATGGTCGACGCCGTGAACGCCGCGCTGCGCGCACTGCCCGCACCGGCATTGATTGTAGCCGCGGCCGTACTCGCGTGGGGACTGCGCCGCTCGCTGCCGCTCGCCGCCTTTGTTGCCGTGGCGCTGTTGTTTATTTTGAATCAGGGCTACTGGGCGGCCACGTTGGAGACTCTTGCACTGGTCGTGGTTGCGACCGTGGCCTCTGCCGCGATTGGCATTCCTTTGGGGATTGCAGCTGCGCATCGACCCCGGCTCTTCGCTGCACTTCGTCCCGTTCTTGATCTGATGCAAACATTGCCGACATTCGTCTATCTCATCCCGACACTGGTCCTGTTCGGCTTAGGGGTGGTCCCCGGATTGATATCGACGGTCATTTTTGCCTTGCCGGCACCCATTCGCCTCACGCACCTAGGGATATCGTCAGTTCCACGGCCTCTCATTGAAGCGGGCGAGGCATTCGGCGCAACACCCATGCAACTGCTGTGGAAGGTTGAATTGCCCAGCGCGGCCTCGACCATCATCGCAGGAATAACCCAGTGCATCATGCTGAGCCTGTCGATGGTGGTGATTGCGGCCCTGGTCGGCGCCGGCGGTCTTGGCGTTCCGGTGGTGCGGGCCTTGAACTCCGTCCAGGTCGGCACGGGTTTTGAGGCGGGTTTTACCATTGTGCTGCTCGCGATCATCCTGGATCGCATCAGCAGGCCGAAGGAACGGGACTCTTCGCGATGAATGCAGCCGAATCTGCGGTGGATTTCCAAGCGGTGGACATTCTGTTCTGCAAGCCCGGCAGCCGTGGGCGCAAGACATTGCGCGATGCGTTGAGCGCGCTCGATGCCGGTGGAACCCGCGCGGAAATCCAGGACAAGTTTGGCGCGATCGTAGGCGTGGCCGGCGCCAACCTCAACGTGGCTCGCGGAGAAATTTCGGTTCTCATGGGACTGTCCGGGTCGGGAAAATCCACGCTGTTGCGCGCGGCAAATGGATTGAATACGGTGACCCGCGGATCTGTACTGGTGCGCGACGGCGAGTTCTGCATCGACGTCGCACACTGCGATCAGCAGCAGTTGCGCCGGCTGCGGCGCGAAAAGGTTGCCATGGTATTTCAGCAGTTCGGTCTGCTGCCCTGGCGCACCGTGCGGGAAAACGTTGGATTTGGACTGGAACTGCGCGGCGACGCCAAGCCGGCACGAAAAACCATCGTCGATGAGAAGCTCGAACTCGACGGACTGACGCAGTGGGCGGAACGCCATGTCGGGGAGTTGTCCGGAGGCATGCAGCAGCGCGTCGGTTTGGCGCGGGCCTTTGCCACGGATGCCGATATTTTGCTGATGGATGAACCTTTTTCGGCCTTGGACCCGCTGATCCGCGCCAAATTGCAGGATGAATTGCTCGAACTGCAGGCGCGTGTGAAGAAAACCATACTCTTCGTCAGCCATGACCTGGACGAGGCCTTGAGGCTTGGTGACCGGATCTCGATCATGCAAAACGGACGCATCATCCAGACCGGCACGGCAGAGGAGATCGTGCTCACGCCGGTCGACGGCTATGTCGCCGAATTCGTGCTTCACATGAATCCCCTCACGGTGCTGACAGGCAGCATGGTGATGCAGCGGCGCGCTCATCTGGCTGGGGATGGCACGGAGGTGTGGCTGGACCCCGGCCGGCGTTACCAATTGTCGTTGAATTCGACCGGCCAGGCTCTGAGTCTGACGCTCGACGGCATCGCCCACACGCTGCGTTACATTCGAGACGAGGTAGACATCGCGCTCAAGGAGCCTGGGCTGGCGGTTGCGCCCGCCTCGATGTCGCTGCAAGCCAGCATTCAGTTGCGCCAGAACTCAGGTCACCCGGTATTGGTCGCCGAGGAAGGCAAAATTCTCGGCGTATGCAGCGAGCACGAAATCATTCGCGCGCTCGCCGGCGGAGGACGGCGCTGAATTGGCTGCAAGTCCTTGCAGCCGGCCTTACTTCACGAGCGTCGCAGGCATGCTATCGAGTGGGCGGTATCGAAGCAGCGCATCACCCAGCGCGTCCTTGAGCGGCAAGAGCCATTGTTCGTAGTGTCGCCACTGGTCCAGTCCCTCGCGAAAAATGGGCTGGCGCACCTGCTCCGAACTGGCCGTGCGCACGCTGCGCGCGGTTTTGTGGAATTCAACGCATGCCGGCTCGAACTCAAGTCCGCAGAAATCCAGGATTCGCCGCACGTTGCCTTCAAGGTCATCGACCACATCCTCATGCCACACCCGGAGCACCCGCCCGGGCAGCACTTCATCCCAATGGCTCATCAGGTCAAGATACGTCCTGTAGTAGCGCGCGATGTCTTCGATGCCGTAGGTGAACTCCTGGCCGTTGGCGAACAGCTGTTTCAAATTGCTGAAGCAGCAAGCCATGGGTTCGCGTCGCGCGTCGATAATCCTGGCATTCGGCAACATCAAATGAATAAGGCCGATGTGCCTGAAGTTGTTCGGCATCTTGTCGATGAAGAAGGGCTTGCCAGTGCGGTAAACCCGCGTGTCGGACAGGTACTTCTCGCCCAAGCGCAGAAAATCCCCGGCTTTGAACCCAGCGAGCGCGCCCGGATAGCGGGGACTGTCAAGATCGGGATCGCGGCCTTGCAGCTCGAGAACGATGCGCGGGATGTCGCCGAGTTCCTGTGTGCCCTCGACCCTCGAATGCGAGGCGAGAATCTGTTCCAACAGCGTCGACCCTGCCCGCGGCAATCCCACGATGAATATCGGGTCAGGACTTTCGGCGCCTGCGCTCACGCGATGCGCGAAAAACTCCGCGGTGCAGATTTCCCGCTGCTTTGCCGTGTTGGTCTCCAGAATCTCGGGCCGATAGCGGCGCTCGGACTTTTTTAAGGAATTGCCTAGCTCGTAGTAGCGAAACGACTGTGCGTAATCCTCCCTGTCCTCGAAAGCCTTGCCGAGCGCAAAGCACAAATGATATCGATCAATGAGCGCAGTCCCGGGCATCGACTCGTCCGCTTGCATGCGGGCGATTTCATCATCCGTGAAACGATACGTCTTGAGGTTGGCAAGGCTCCAGTAGGCATCGCCAAACTGAGGGCGCGCCTGCGCCGCAACCCGGTAGGCATCGATGGCTTCCTGCGTGCGCCCCAAGGTTTTCAAGGCATGCGCAACTGATAGATGCAAGTCGGCCGACCCGGGGGCTTCGGGAGCGTCGGCAAGAAGTTCGCGGTACAGCACGATCGCTCGCTCGTGTTCGCCGAGGCCGACGCAAGCTGTGGCGTACAGTGTCCGGTACTGCCGGTTTGCGGGCTCGAGGATCAGAAGCTTCTCCAGCTCGCGGCGCGCCTGCAGGTACTTATGCCGTTCAAGAAGCACCTGTGCGTAGTCGTGACGCGCGGCCTGGTAATCCGGAGCCAGCTCCAGGACAGCTTCGAGCAGCAGTTCCGCATCGTCGAGGACATCGCGTTTGAAGGCGATTCTGCCCAACAGGCGCATGGCCTCGACATGATTGCCGTGCTTCACGAGAAACGAGCGGATGATGAGTTCCGCGGCCGCCAGATCGCCGTCGGAAAACAGGCTCGTCGCCTGCAGCACTTCGGGCGGCAGCCGCTTGAGCGTGGCGACATGCGCCGCGGCCATGCCGGCATTCTCCAGATTGCCCGTCATGCGATACAGGCCTTCGAGCATGCTCCAGCTCGCCGGCAGCGCCGGGTTGATATTCACGCCCCTTAAGAAGGCATCGATGGCCTGCGGCGCGTCCTTGAGCACCACATGGCAGTGGCCGCGCTCCTGGTACAGCCGGCTGAAGGCGGGATGCTGCTGCTCCAGACGCGTGAGCATCGCCAGCGCGTCGGAAATTCTGTTCAAGTAGCGCAGGCTCAAGGCCATCAGATACAGGACATCGCGATTTTCGGGCGCCTTGAGAGCCAGCGCCTCGCCCGCTTCCAGCGCCTGCGCATAACGGCGGCTCTCGAGCAGCTCGCGCACACGGCGGACATCGAGTTCCACCGGCGAGGGACCGGGATCATGAGCCGTCGCGTTCATAGGGGGTTAGATAGCAAAAAGGCGGGCATCGTTGCCCGCCCTTCTAGTCTACCGCAGCCTCGAAGTTAGAACTTATATCCCAGCGTCAGGCCGATCACTCGCGGCCGGATGGGCACTTCCGACTTGATGAACTGCGCCGACGAGGTGAACACACTGGCATTGGTGTTCGACAAGTTGCTGGCGAAGATCTCCGCCGTCCACGCATCCTTCGCCACGCCCGCCGAGGCATCATAGGTTGTGTAGCCGGGCTGGAGATAGCGCAGCAGTGTCGTGGTCGGAATCGCCTGGGTGTTGCCGTCGATCGCCGTGTCGGTCTGGTTGTACATGGCTCCAATGTGGTTCGCGCCGACCATCACGAACGGCTTGTAGTCGTTGATCGCGAAATCGTAGCGCGCGCGCAAATTGAACTGATTGGACGGCGAGAATGCCGGCGCCCCACCCTCCGCTCCGAAGGGGTTGCTGAACGGCTGCAGCCCGAGCCCAGATTGGACCACCTGAGTAATGCACTGCTGATAGAAGGTCGTGCCGGGGATGTTGCCGATCAAGCATGGAGAATTGGTCTGCTTGGTGCGGTTCCAGGAACTCGATCCCTGCACCGTTAAGCCCTCGGTGACTCGCGCCACCACCTGCAGTTCCAAGCCGTTGACGGTGTAGTTCGGTCCGTTGGTGCCGAACGTGGTGTTGCCCAATGCGGTCGGATTGAAGAACAGCACCTGCACGTTATCCCAGTTCATGTGATACACGGAGGCGTTGACCAAGATGCGGTGGTCGAAGAATTCCGACTTCAAGCCGACCTCGTTGTTCGTCAGGGAATCCGGCGCATAGCCTGAGGGCTTTTCGAATTGCGCCTTGCCATCGGGTCCGACCGCCACGCCGCTCACCGTGCGGTTGAACGCACCGGGCCTGAAGCCCTGCGAGAAGGTGTAATACGCCATGGTGTCTGGGTTGATGTGCCAGGTCAGGTTGCCGCGGCTGCGAAAGCCGGTGTACACCTTGTTGAGATTGGCGGCGTTGATGTTGTGGGTATCGGTCGTGCAGCCCAGCGGCGTGTTGGGAATATTCACGCAGCTGCCGTTGGTCCCGTATTGGGAACCGGTTTGAAACTCGCTATAGCGATACCAGCGGGTGCCGCCGGTGATCGTCAGTACTTTCGGAATGATGTCGAAGTCGACTGAGCCGAACACCGCCGTCTGTTTGTAGCCGCGCTGCAAATCCTCACCGAAGGCAGTGGCGTCGCTGCGCGCCGAAGGGTCGCTCGCGGTCGAGCCGGGAGCGGGACCGACGTTGGCCACGCAGGGAGCGCCGCCCGGCGACAGCGCCGCGGCAAGATTCGTCGGAGTACAAGACGGAATCGACTTGTAGTTGAAGTTCATATCGTCCCTGATCTCGAAATCTTCCCAAAACGCACCCACGATGCCGCGCGTGCGCCAGTCATCCGGTGTGCTCACCCGGACCTCATGACTCTGATGGGTGCTTGCGACCACATCGCGCCAGGAACTGACCGGCGAATAACATCGCGGCGTGGTTCCCGATCCCAAGCCCGTGCCGCCCGTGCAGGCGTAATAGAAGCCGCCGGCAGCGCGCGAGTAGTTCGAATAGTCCGCCTGCTGATCGATGTGGCGGTCCAGGTAACCGCCCGTATAGACCAGATTCAGCGGACCGACCTTGCCGTTAAGTGTCCAGGCCGTGTTCTCAAACTTGTCCTTATCCCATGCCGGCGTGAACGCCGTGACCTGATCGTTTTGCAGGGGCTGGAAGTCCGAACCCGACGGGTACTGCACCCAGGTTCCATCCGCTTCCATATTTTGGTAGCTCTGCGCAATCAGGATGTTCCAATCGGGGTTGATCTCGTACAGCGCTGAGGCCCGAATGCCGTTATAGGTGATCGGATTCTGATTGTTGGCCGCAAGCGCCAGGTTGTTGCCCACGGGACTGTTGGCCGGAACGCAATGCCCCGCGCCAGGCGGGAGGCCGTTGGGACATAGGCCGCCCACCGGCGTAATGCCGGTGTAGAAAGCGCCCAGATCGCTGTTCTGACGCGTGAAGGTGCTCGGCACGTTGTCAATGTATCCGCCCCGCCGATCGTTGTAGACGACTGCGCGCACCGCGAGGGCATCCTGGATCAATGGAATGTTGATGGTCGCATTGACGCTGGTATTGGGATCGCCGCCGGCGGTGACGCCGTAGGTCGCATTGGCATTACCCTCGGTTACATTCAGCTTCGGCTTATTGGTAATGTAGCGCACTGCGCCGGCTTCCGCGCCGCCGCCGAACAATGTGCCCTGCGGGCCTTCGAGAACCTCGATACGCTCCATGTCGACCATGTAGACATCGACGTTGCGGGACGGGAACGTCATCGATTGATCATCAAGATAGGTTGCCACGTTCGGAAACGGCGCAATTGACGCGCTCGATTGGCCGCCGGCAAATCCAGCGCTCAGACCGCGCATGAAGATATTGCCCGTGCCGGGTCCATTGTTCGCGAACGTCACGTTCGGCAACAGCTTGATCGCGTCATCAAAGGTCGAGACGTTCAACTGCTTCAGTTGATCGCCGGTGATCGCCTGAATCGTGATGGGCACATCCTGAACCGATTCACTGCGGCGGGTCGCTGTGACGGTTACTTCGACAAGCGATGCGTCGGCGCTGACGTCGGTATCGGTCGCAGCGCGCGATGTCATGCCGCAAGTACTGAGCACTGCCGCGATGGCGCAGGCAAGTTTGTGATTATTCTGCAAAAGAGTCTCCAAAAGATGGTGTGCGCTTCATGCGACGGCTAATCGAGAAGACAAAGCTATCCCGCGCAATCATTAAAATTGCGTCGCCATCCCATACGGCATGTCATTGGGCCGCGGGTAGGTTTTTACTGACATGACGTTGCAGAATGATTACAGGGACTGGAAAATAAACCCCGAACCTGCCAAACAGCATTGCAACTGCGCAACGATCAAAGCGATGATTCACCCAATGAAAAAAATAAATGAAGCGGCGCGAGCAACTGATGTCGTGTTGGAAACCGATGTGCTGGTGGTGGGCAGTGGACCGGGTGGTCTCGCCGCCTCGCTCGCCGCGGCGCGTACTGGCGTGCGCACGGCATTGATCGATCGCAACGGCTGCTTCGGCGGCAACATCACGCAGGTTGGCGTCGAGGGCTTCGCCTGGTACCGGCATGAGCATACCGTCGACTGCGAAGGCATCGGCATCGAAATGGAAAAGCGCGCCGCGGCCATGGGCGCCGCGATGCCCGAGCCGCAGTCCTTGAGCCATGCGCTCGATGCCGAGATGTTCAAATGGGTTGCGGACACACTGGTGCAGGAAGCCGGCATTACCCCGCTGCTGCACCGGCTGTGCGTCGCGCCCATCATGGAAAACGGCGCCATTGCCGGCGTGATCGTCGAGAGCAAGGCGGGGCGCGAGGCCATCCTGGCCAAGCGCGTCATCGATGCGACGGGCGATGCGGACATTGCCAGCCGCGCCGGGGCGCCATTCCACAAGCTGCCCAAGAACGAGATGATGTCGGCGTCCGTGATGTTCTCGATGAGCGGCGTCAACAAGCGCCGCTTCATCGAGGCCGTCAAGGCCGATCCGCAGACTTATGCGGATTGGGCCGGCAATAACGAGTGGGACTATGAGACCACCGGAAAGGAAGACAAGCTGTTCTCGCCTTTTCTGCGCAAGCCGTTTCAAAAGGCGCTCGCGGCCGGCGTCATCCCGCCCAACCTGAGCACCATCGCCGGCACTTGGGGGTCGGTGTCGGATCAGGGGGACCTGACCTACCTCAACTTGGTGCATCTACCGGAAATCGACGGCACCGATCCGAATGACCTGACCATGGGTGAGATGCGTGGCAGGCGCGAGGCCATTTACGCTCTCGAAGCACTGCGCGGGTTCATGCCGGGCTGTGAGGACGCAAAGTTGCGCAACTTCGGCATGACGCTTGGCATTCGCGACACACGCAAGATCGATGCACTCTACAATCTCACCGGCCACGATGTGCGCGAGCAGGCTCGTTTCGACGATGCAATCGGCATCTTCCCGGAATTCATCGATGGCTACGGCGTACTCATCCTGCCCACCACCGGGCGCTACTGGCAGGTGCCCTATCGAGCCCTGGTTCCCAAAGGCGTCGGCAATCTTCTGGTTGCAGGAAGGTGCATCGGCGGCGACAAGATTTCCCATGCGTCCGCGCGCAACATGATGTGCTGCGCGGTCAGCGGACAAGGCGCCGGCGTCGCCGCAGCGGTCTCCTTGCAACGCGATGAAGCGCTCGATCAATTGAACATGGGCGCGGTACATCAGGAATTGACCCGGCAAGGTGCACGCTTCCGGTGAGCCCAAGCCGCGGTTCCGCGTCGATGCGGTGGTGGGTGCTGGCGCTGGCCGCAATCGCGGTCTCCAGCAGCTACTACGAAACCGATGTGATCGGGCCGATCGCTGACCTTTTGCATCGGCAACGCGGCTTCAATCAGTCGCAGCTGGGCATGCTGAATGGCGTCATCAGCATCCCCAATGTCGCGCTCGCCCTGCTGAACGGACTGCTCATCGACCGCTTTGGCCCGGCCCGCGTGGCCTTTTTGGCAGCCGCAATCGGCGTGTTGGGCGCTGCCTTGACGGCCATCGGCGAACCCTACGAACTCATGGTGACCGGCCGATTTATTTTCGGCATCAGCGAAGGCGCAATTTTCATCGCGCTCGTGGCTGGATTGGCCCAATGGTTCCCGCGCAGCGGCATCGCCCTCGCGACGGCCCTGTACCTAAGTCTTGCTCGCGCCGGTTCCTACGCGGTGGATACCTCCACGGCCTGGGCCCACTCGCTTTATGCAGGCGGCTGGCAACCGCCGCTCTGGCTCGGTACTGCGATTACGGCAATCGGCTTGGCCGCGGCCGGCGTCTACTACTGGCTTGATCGTCGCTATCGGCCAACGGTGTCGACCAGCATCACGGTCGAACAGGTGAAGTGGCGCCAGCTGCTGCATTTCGACCGCTCCTATTGGTACATCCTCGCGCTGCATGTGCTGTATGCCGCCGTGTTCTTCCCCTTCCGGACCACCTATGTCATTGAGTATTTCCAGCACGCCAAGGGACTCACGCTGCAGCAGGCAGGCGTGGCCAATAGCTGGGTGTTTTTTGCGGCGATCTTCGCGACGCCTTTTTTCGGCTTGCTCGCCGACCGGATCGGACATCGCGCGCTCATGCTGACCTTCGGCACGCTGCTGCTGTCGCTGACCTTTGTGGTGCTCGGGCTCACCTCCTTAAATCTTTGGGTCTCGACGGTCATGATGGGCATCAGTTGGTCGTTGGTGCCGGCGGTGATCTGGCCGGCCACGACGCTCATCGTGGAGCCTCGCCGCCTCGGCACGGCGCTGGGTCTCATTACCCTGATTCAGGCGCTCGGCATGGCGGCATCAAACCTTGCCGCAGGCAGGCTCGCCGACATCGCCGGTGCAGGATCCGACAATCCGGCAGGTTACGAAGCCATGCTGTTGTTTTTCTTCCTGCTGAGCCTCACGGCCCTGCTCTCAGCGGTGCTCCTATGGCGACGCGAAGCGGGACCTCACGGACATAATCTCGAAACGGCGCGTGCCGGAGCCTGAGCGGCGAGCGGCGAGCGGTGAGCCGCGCTAAGCAGCGCGCCGCGCGAATCGGCGTTCTATTTCGCCGACGAAACCGCGCCTGAAGATCATCACGCACACCACGAAGATGGCGCCGATGATCACCGAGACCCAGGCGCCGACGATATCGGAGAGATACTCCTGCAAGGTAACCACCACATTGGCGCCGATCACCGGCCCGAGGAAGGTGCCGCTGCCGCCCAGCAAGGTCATCAGAATGACTTCTCCGGAAGTCGTCTGACTGACGTCCGAGAGCGTCGCGAATCCCAGCACCAACGCCTTGAGGGAACCGGCTAAACCGGCAAGGCTCGCCGACAGCACAAAGGCCGTGAGCTTGTAGCGATCAACCTTGTATCCCAAAGAAATGGCGCGCGGCTCGTTCGCGCGTATGGCCTTGAGGACTTGACCGAAGGGCGAGTGCACGATGCGGCGAATGAAAATGAACACGCCGACAAAGACCGCCAGCACGAAGTAATACATGATTTGATCGTTGCCAAGGCCGATGAGCCCCAAGAGGCTGCCGCGCGGTATGCCCTGCAGACCATTCTCGCCGCCGGTGAATTGTGCCTGCAGGCAGATGAAGTACACGACTTGCGCCAGAGCCAGCGTGATCATTGCAAAATAAATGCCCTGACGGCGCACCGCGATCGCACCGATGACGAGCCCCAGCAGCATGGACACCGCGACGCCGCCCAAGATCCCTGCAACGGTCCCCCAACCATGAACCGTCGTGAGCCATCCGGTGACGTAGGCTGACGCGCCGAAATAGGCGGCATGGCCGAAGGACAGCATCTTGGTGTAGCCGAGCAATAAATTGAACGCGCAGGCGAACATCGCGAAGCACAGCAGCTTCATGAGAAATACCGGATAAAGCCCAAGGAAAGGCGCGATCAATGCCAGAGCCGCCAGGACGACGTAGACCGCGATCTGCGCACGCATGCTATTGCTCTTTGCCAAACAGCCCCGCAGGCCGCCAAATCAGCACCACCGCCATGATGATGAAGACGACGATGTTGGAGGCTTCCGGATAGACCACCTTGGTCAGTCCTTCGATGAGTCCCAGCACCAGGCCGCTGACAATGGCGCCGACGATCGATCCCATGCCGCCGATGACCACCACCGCAAACACCACGATCACCAGCGATGAACCCATGAGAGGACTGACCTGAATCACCGGGGCCGCCAGCACACCCGCGAGCGCGGCG
>DATHFW010000187.1:0-3037 GCA_035317945.1 Steroidobacteraceae bacterium
GGTGCCCACTTGCGGCGAGCCGCTGGCGGCGGATTCCACCAGCAAGTTGTTGCCGGTGGGCTGCAAGCCTTGTTCGTTGATGAAATCGGCCAGTTGGATTTGACCCACCTGCGTTCCCTTGGCATTGGTCGCCGACGTGACTGTCACAATGCCGTCGGCACCGATCGTGACCGACTGTGAACCCGCCGGGATGTTGATCGCCGGCTGCAGCGGGTAACCGCTTGCCGTCACGACGTTGCCTTGGTTATCCAACGAAAATGTGCCGTCTCGCGTGTAGGCGATTGTGCCGTCGGGCATGGTGATCTGCAGGAAACCGCGTCCGTTCACCGACATGTCCAAAGAGGCGTTGGTTTGCAACACGCTTCCCTGGGTGTAGTCCTTCTCGGTGGCGACGATGCGCACGCCGGTGCCCAGCGTCAGGCCCGTCGAGTACTGGGTGTTCTGCGTGCTTTGCGCGCCGACTTGCCGGATGTTCTGGTACATCAGGTCTTGGAATGCGGCGCGCCCCGCCTTGAAGCCCGTCGTGTTGGTGTTCGCCAGATTGTTGGCGATCACCGCCATGCGGGTGTTTTGCGCGTCGAGGCCGGTTTTTGCAGCCCATAATGCAAGATTCATTGGATATTTCCTTTCTCGTTACTGCGTCAACATCATGCGTTCGGCACTTTGTTCGTTCGTATCGGTCGAGTTGATGCTTTTGATCTGAAATTCATACAGACGCTGCAGCTCGATCATGCTGATCAGGGACTGCGCCGCGTTGACATTGCTGGACTCCAGCATTCCGGAAGTGACGGAAACCGTATCGTCCGTCTTGGCCTTGCCGCCGGTCTTCAAGCGCAGCAAGCCGTCGGCGCCCTTTTGCAGCGTGGATGTCGGTGGGTTGACGAGCTTGATGCGATCGACCTGCGTCACCGCAAATGGCGCAGAACCCTGCGGCACCACCGACACCGTACCGTCGCCGCCGATGTTCACGACCGTGGAAGGCGGTATGACGAGCGGACCGCTTTCGGTCAACACCGGCAATCCGCTGGCGGTCGTGACCGCCCCTACGGGTGAGACCCGCAAATCCCCGGCACGCGTATACGCTTCCTGGCCGTCGGTTCCGCGAACCGCAATGAAGCCTTGGCCGTTCATCGCGATATCAAGGTCGCGTCCGGTGCTCTCCATGGTGCCGGCGGAGAAATCCGTGCCGGCATCGCCGGCCACGGCGTTGACGCGCGTGGCGTAGCCCGCGCCGTAGATCGGCTCGCTGTCGAATGACACCGCGTCGGCGCGAAAGCCGATGGTGCTGATGTTGGCGATGTTGTGGTTGTTGACGGCCTGCGCTTGCATGATTTGCTTCGCGCCGGTCATCGCCACATAGAGTCCTCTATCCATGATTAGTGCGTGATGTTAATGACGGTTTGGGAAAGCTGATTCGCCGTGGTGATGACCTGGGCGTTCGCCTGAAAGGCGCGCTGCGCCGTGATCATGTTCACGAGTTCGGTGGTCAGGTCCACATTCGAGGCTTCCAGAGCGCCGGACTGGATGGCGCCGAATCCGGATGAACCTGCCGTGCCGGAGATATGCGTGCCGGAGCTGAAGGTCTCAGCCCAGGTGGTATTGCCCAACTGCTTCAGGCCCTGCGGAGACGGGAAATTCGACAGCGCCAACTGGCCCAGCTGCGTGGAACGGCCATTGGTATAGACCGCCGAAACGACTCCCGTCGGATCGATCGACACCGTGCTGAGTTGGCCGGTGGTAAAACCGTTCTGAACCAGGGAAGTCACACCGAAACCGCCGCCGAATTGCGTGCTCTGGGCAAAATTGAATGTCATATCCATGGCTGCCGCACCGTCCGTGGGCGCAAAGCCGGGGAAATTCAGAGCGCCGCTCGCCGGCGGCGTGACGGCGCCGGTCGGGGAGAACGTCAGCTGATTGGTGGTGGGGTCCAGCACATTATTGACCGTCAAATTGACGTTCCACACGCCGGGCGCAGCCGTCTGCGTGAAGAAGAAGGTCGCCGGAAACGAGTTGCCCAGCGAGTCGAACACCGTGGTCGACGTGGATTGGTTGTACGTGGCCGGATTCGCGGGATCGAATGCTCCGCCGGTCGGCGGCGTCGAACCGGCCGGTAAATTCAAGATCACCGTGCCTGACGTCGTGGCCAGAGGAGAGCTTTGCGCGGTCTGTAAATTCAGATTGGTGAGCGCGCCGGTATTGAATCCGCCGGTGGACGTGGGCGGATAGACCTGCAGCGCCTGCCCGGTGGCCGTCACGACGTCGCCGTTCTTGTTCTCGGAGAATTGACCGTTGCGCGTGTAGACAATGCCGTTGCTCGGATCTTGTAGGGTAAAGAAGCCGTCGCCGCTGATCGCAAGATCGAGGTTCGATCCGGAGCTGCCGATATTGCCCTGCGTGAATTGCTGTGCCGTTGTGGAAAGCCTCACACCTTCGCCGATGGCCGAGGTGTTGAGATTCACCGCACCGGCGGCAAACACGTCGGCAAATTCGGCGCGCGACTGTTTGAAACCGACCGTATCCGCGTTGGCGACGTTATTGGCCGTGACATCCAAGTCAGAGCTCGCCGCCGTCAATCCCGATAATGCAATGCTAAAAGCAGCCATTTATTACTCCTCGAATGAATTAGTTGGAGATCTGCTGAACGCTGCTGTACGGCACACTGCCGACTCCCGCCACGTTAAGAGTCATTCCCGTTGAACCTGCGCCCATGCTGACGCTCTCGATTGTTCCATTGACCAGCGTGGTCGCCGCTGCGCCACCCTTCGTTGCACCGGCGTATTGCGCGGTCAACGTGTAAGTTCCTGCCGGCGCCTTCGAACCATTGCCCTCGGTGCCGTTCCACGAGAAGCTCGTGAGTCCCGCCGGCTGCGCGCCCAGATTGATTTGACCCACCAGCACCCCGCTGCTGTCGCTGATGCTCAGCACCACCTGCGACGTGGTCTGCGGCACATTGACGGCACCGCTCACCGTGGCGCCGGCGGCTATCGTGGCCGTGCCGCTGTTCACCAATGCCTGGTGACCCAACAACGACGACGCT
>DATHFW010000188.1:0-2207 GCA_035317945.1 Steroidobacteraceae bacterium
ACGAAGCGCTCTCGGCGGGTGCCGATACCTTGATCTTCATCACCGGCAGCTCGAAGCGCGCGATCGAGGATCACTTCGACTCGAATCCCGAACTCGAGGCCGTGCTGCAGGCGCAAGGAAAACAGGATCTGCTCGATACGCTGCGCGGAATTCTGCCCAGCTGGGCCTCTTGCGTATACATCCGCCAATCCGCGCCATTGGGATTGGGCCATGCGGTGCTGTGCGCGCGGCCTGTGGTCGGGAATGCGCCGTTCATGGTGCATCTGGCGGACGATCTGATCGATGCAACAGTCCCATGCCTCAAACAGATGGTTGATGTTTTCAACAAGCATGAAGGCAGCGTCCTGGGCGTGCAGAATGTCCCGAAGCAGGACACGGACAAGTATGGAATTGTGACGTTGGAGCGATCGATTGCGCCGCGTGTCGGGAAAATGTCGCATATTGTGGAAAAGCCAAAGCCCGAAAAGGCCGCTTCAACGCTGGCGGTGGTGGGGCGTTACTTGCTGACTCCGGCGATCTTTGAAGACCTCGTCAAAATCGGCAAAGGCGCCGGCGGCGAGATTCAACTCACCGACGGCATCGCGCGACTGATGCAGCGCGAACCTGTCTATTCCTTCGAGTTCGAGGGCAAGCGCTATGACTGCGGCAGTAAGCTCGGATACTTGCAAGCGACCGTCGAGTACGGCTTGAAGCATCCGAGCTTGGGTCCTGAATTCGCGCACTATCTGCGCGATCTGGCGCCGAAACTGTCCTAGCGGAATCGATCTGTTCTAGCGGAAACGGCCGCCCCGCTGCGATTGGCCGAAGCTTCGCGTTCCCGAACTCGATCCGCTGCCCGCGTTCGAGCGCGCGCCCGGACTCGGCGGTCGGCGGGAATCGCGGCGGTCGTTATTCCCATCCCTGCGTCCGCCGCCATGATGATTCTGTGCGCCATGCCGGGCGTGTGCCTGCGCAGGGCGGCCTTCGCGAGACGGCGGCGGCGAGGCGGATTCCACGATCTTGAACACGGGCGTCGGCAGCGTCGGAATGCTGCGCCGTAGAACCCGTTCGATGTCCCGCAACAATCCCGTTTCATCGGACGACACCAACGAAATCGCCTCGCCGTTGGCGCCGGCGCGACCGGTGCGGCCGATGCGATGCACGTAGTCTTCCGGCACATTGGGCAATTCGTAGTTGACCACTTGCGGCAACTCTTTGATGTCGAGTCCGCGAGCCGCAACTTCGGTGGCGACGAGGCACGTGACCTGACCGCGTTTGAACATGTCCAGTGCCTTGACCCGGGCAGCCTGACTCTTGTTGCCATGAATGGCCGCGGCCTGAATGCCGGCGCCTTCCAATTGCTGCGTCAGGCGATTGGCGCCGTGCTTGGTGCGGGTGAAGATCAGCACTTGGCGCCACTGACCTTCCTGAATCAGATGCACCAACAGATGCCTTTTCTGTTCCTTTTGCACCCGGTATGCGCACTGCTCGACCAGCTCGATCGGCGCGTTGCGCGGGGCGACTTGCACCGACAAGGGATTGTGCAGCAGGCGCTCAGCCAATCCGCGGATATCGTCCGAATAGGTGGCGGAGAACAGAAGATTCTGGCGTTTCTGCGGCAACAGTTTAATGATTCGGCGAATGTCGGGAATGAAACCCATATCGAGCATCCGGTCGGCTTCATCGAGCACCAGTATCTGCACCTTTGACAGGTCTACGGCGCGCTGTTGCGCAAGATCGAGCAGCCGCCCGGGCGTGGCAACCAAGATGTCGCAGCCGCTGCGCAAGGCGCTGATCTGCGGATTGATGCTCACGCCGCCGAACACCTGATAGGTGCGCAGCTGCATATATTTCCCATAGTCGCGCGCGCTTTGCGCGACCTGCGCCGCCAGTTCGCGGGTGGGCGTCAGCACCAGCGCACGCGGCGCTCGGCTGCTGCCGTTCGCCTGATCGGCGGCGAGCAATTGCAGAATGGGCAGCACGAAGCCTGCCGTCTTACCGGTGCCGGTTTGTGCGCCGGCGAGAACGTCCCGGCCCGCAAGCACCGCGGGTATGGCCTGTATCTGGATAGGAGAGGGCGTATCGTAGCCTTTATCGGCGACAGCACGCATCAATTCGGGCAATAGCCCGAGATCGGAAAATGACATTATTAAACCTTTTTGAAAAAGTGGACTCGCACGACGGAGCCTTAAGCGTCCGCAGCGGTCAGCAGCGAGGAGGGTAAAAAA
>DATHFW010000189.1:0-5638 GCA_035317945.1 Steroidobacteraceae bacterium
ATCGCAGCGGAATTTTCCTTGGCTTGAGAGAAAGCAAAAGGCGATACGGTTGAAACCTATCGAACGAGCTTTCCTGAAATTTTATGCACTGTCACCGTAACCCCCAGCCTCAGTCCGAGCCTGAGTCTGCTAGTTAAGTGCACTGTCACCGTAACTCCACATAGAACGGTGCGAAAACGATGTCGCCGGGCGCCGCGATGATGGCCAAGAGCACCTGCAAGCCATAGACCGCGAGCGCCCGGTTCCTCGATCGCAGCATGACTCCTCGACCTTCGGCTTGCGACGCGTGATCGAATTCACGCCGCGAGCTGATAGAACGCATGACTCACTCCGCCGCCTGGTTCACGCCGCACAGCTGATCCTGCCAGCCTTCGAGGGATTCTCCCGTCGAAGCGTTCGCCAACTCCGCCGGCCGAATGCGGAACCAGGCGACATAAAGCGCCGGCAGGAACACCAGCGTGAGCAGCGTCGCAACCACTAGGCCGCCGATCACGGCGTAGGCCATCGGGCCCCAGAACACGGTCGGCGCGATCGGGATCATGCCAAGGATGGCGGCGGCAGCGGTGAGCAGGATTGGGCGCAAGCGATGCTCCGTCGCGACGATCACCGCATCCCATCGCTGCCGCCCCTGGGCGATTTCCGTCTCGATTTGGTCGATCAGGATGACCGAATTGCGGATCACCATGCCGATGAGCGAGATGACCCCGAGGATGGCGACGAAACCCATCGGGGCGTCTGACAGCAGCAGCGCCGCGGCGACGCCGATGACGGCGAGGGGGCCCGTGGCGACCACGAGGAAGAGCCGCTGAAAGCTCTGCAGCTGCAGCATCAGGAGCGTGATCATAAGCAACAGCATGAGCGGAAACACCGCGAACACGCTGGTCTGCGCCTTGGCGCTCTCCTCCACCGTGCCGCCTGGCACGACGTCGTAGCCCGGCGGGAGCTTCGCCCTGAACGCGGCAATCTCGGAGCCGAGCGACTTCACCACCGTCGCCGCCTCGAGGCCCGGCGCGGTGTCGGCCTGCACGGTGATGGTCGGCAGACGCTGGCGTCGCCAGATCAGCGGCGGCTCGAGGCCGTACGAGAGCTTGGCCATCTGCTCGAGCGGCACGGCGCGGCCGCCGGGCGTCTCGATCATGAGGTTGCGCAAGGTCTCGAGCTTGGCGCGCTCCTCGGGGACGGCGCGCGCGACGATGTCGATCAGGTAGATATCGTCGCGCACCTGGGTGACGGGCGTGCCCGACAGCACGGCATTGATGGTCTGACTCAACGCCTGCGAGCTGACGCCGAGCGCGCGGGCACGGTCCTGATCGACCTCGACACGAACCACCTTGGAAGGCTCGTTCCAGTCGAAGTTGATATTGCGCGCGATCGGCGTGCTGCCGAGCAGCGACGCGAAGCTGTGCGCGAACTCGCGGACCTTGTCCGGGTCGGAACCGCTGATACGGAACTTGAGCGGCCACCCGACCGGGGGCCCGAGCTCGAGAGGGCTAATCCGCGACATCACTTGCTCGAACTCGGTCCGTTGCAATGCGGCGGCGATGCGCTTCTCTACGGCGGGGCGAACCTTGAACCCCTTGGTGACGATCACGCCTTGCGCAAAGAAATCGTTCGCAAGCTGCTGGTCGAGAGGCAGATAGAACCGGATGGCGCCGCTGCCGACATAAAACGACCAGTGCTCAATGTCCGGGTCGGTCTTCAGAATGCGCTCAAGGTCGTCGACCGTCTTGCGTGTTGCGTTGATCGAGGAACCTTGCGGCAGCGTCAGGTCCACGAGCAGTTCGGGGCGGTCCGAATTGGGAAAGAACTGCTGCGGCACGAACTGCATGCCGACGAGGCCGGCCGCGAACAGCGCGACGGTGGTGCCGATGACCCAGTATTTCATGCGCAGCACGCGATCGAGCATGCGCTGAAAGGCGCGCGCGAATCGCGACGGCTCGTGGCCATGGCCCTTCAGCTTGTCGGGAAGGATGAAGACCCCGGTGAGCGGGGTGAACAGCACGGCGACGAACCAGGAGGCCGTCAGCGCCGTCCCCACGACCGCGAACAGCGTGAAGCAATACTCGCCGGCGCTGCTGGCCGCGAAGCCAACCGGAACGAACCCGGCAATCGTGACGAGCGTGCCGGTCAGCATCGGGAAGGCGGTGGAGGTATAGGCGAATGTTGCAGCGGTGACTTTGTCGGCACCCTGCTCAAGCTTGGAGACCATGGTCTCCACCGCGATCATCGCGTCATCGACGAGAAGGCCGAGCCCGATGATGAGCGCACCGAGCGAGATGCGCTGGAGGCTGACGCCCGTCAGTTGCATGACCACGAAGGTAATGGCAAGAACCAGCGGAATGGCGATCGCGACGACGATGCCGGGGCGCCAGCCGAGCGCCAGGAAGCTGACCCCGAGCACGATGGCGACGGCCTCGATCAGCGTCTTGATGAATTCGCCGACCGCCTCCTGCACCACCTCGGGCTGATCGGCCACAAGATGGGCCTCGATGCCGACCGGCAGATCGGCGGTGACCCGGGCAAGGCGCTCTTTCATACGCTCGCCGAAGGCCAGAACGTCGGCATTCTTGGTCATGGAGATGGCGAGCCCGATGGCGGGGGCGCCGTTGTAGCGGAACATCGGCTGCTGCGGGTCAACGTAGTCGCGGCGCACGGTGGCGATGTCGCTCAGCCGGAAGAAACGCCCGTTGGCGCGGAAGTTGACCGCCTTCAGGCTCTCTTCCGAGGTGAACTGGCCGGAGACGCGGATCGCGATCTTCTCGACGTCGGCATTCACCGTGCCGCTCGGCTGGATGGCGTTCTGCGCCTGCAGGGTCTGCACCAGCTGGGAGACGTCGAGGCCCTTGGCGGCGAGCTGCTGGGTGGAGAACTCCAGGTAGATCTTTTCGTCTTGGGTGCCGAGCAGGTCGATCTTGGCGACGTCGGGCACGCCGAGCAGCTCGGCGCGCACGCGCTCGGCATAGTCGCGCAGCTCGCGCTTGCCGAAGCCATCGGCCGTCAGGGCGAAGATCAGCGAATAGGTGTCGCCGAACTCGTCATTGAAGAACGGCCCCTGGACCCCTTCGGGCAAGGTCTGCTTGATGTCGCCGACCTTCTTGCGCACCTGATACCAGAGATCCGGCACATCGGAGGCACGGGTGGAATCCTTCAGATTCACGAACACCACCGACTCGCCGGGCTTGGTGTAGCTCTTCAGATAATCAAGGTTTGGCAGCTCCTCGAGTTTCTTCTCGATGCGGTCGGTGACCTGCTTGGCGGTCTCGAGCGTGGTGGCGCCGGGCCACAGCGTTTTCACCACCATGGTCTTGATGGTGAAAGGCGGATCCTCCTCGCGGCCGAGCTTGAAATACGCGATCAGGCCAGCCAGCGCGATGGCCAACATAAAGTAGACGACGAGACTCTTATGCTCGATCGCCCATCGGGAGAGGTTGAACGTCTTCATTGGCTGTCACTCCTGACCAAGTTTGCTTCGGCAAGCCGGACCTTTTGGCCGACTGTCAGAGTATTCACCCCTGCGGTAACGATGATGTCCCCTTTGGCCAGGCCGTTGGCGACGACGACGGTATTTGCCTCATAGCGCGCGACCGTGATGGGCCTCAGAGTGAGACTGCTCGATTGCTGATCGAGCACCCAGACAGCCGGCGAACCGTTCCTTTCAAAAAGGGCGGAGAGCGGCAGCGCGACCGCGAGAGTGGCCTTCCCTTTCAAACGGCCGCCGATACTCATGCCGAAGCGGAGTTGCGGCGGCGGGTTGTTCAGCGTGACTTTGACCGCGTAGGTGCGCGTCACCGGGTCGGCCACAGGAGAAATCTCCCGCACCACTCCCTCAAGCGTCAGGTCTGGGTTGGACAGCGGCCAAACGACGACCTCGAGCTGCGTCTTGCTGATATCAGTGAAAGCTGTCTCGGCGATGTTGAAGACACCGTCCTTGTCATCCGGTCGTGCCAGCTTCACTACCATCTGCCCGGCATTCACATTCTGACCTGCTTCCGCACCGACGGCAGTAATCACGCCGTCAAAATCGGCCTTGAGCGTGGTGTAGTTGAGCTGATCGTGGGTGAGGTCGAGACTGGCCTTGGCAGCTTTGAGCCGCGCCTCGGCGGCCTGCAGGTTCTGCAGCGCGGTGTCGTAGGTGGCCTTCGGGGTCCAGCCATCCTTCAAAAGCTTGGCTTGGCGCGCCTCCGTTCCCTGCGCATTGACGAGCGCCGCCTCGGCGGAACTGACGTCAGCTTCCGCTGAGCGCAGGCGGTTCTGATAGTCCTGGGTGTCGAGCGCGGCCAGCGTGTCGCCTTGCTTGACCCAAGCTCCGACGTCCACGAGCCGGGAGAGCACCTTGCCGGCGACGCGGAACGACAGATCGCTCTCGTATCGCGGCTTGACTTCGCCGATCGCCTGGCGGTCTTCGTTGATACGTTTGGTATCGACGACGAGTGTGCGGACCAGCCGGAGTGCCGCCGGCGTGTCCTCTGGCTTGCAACCGGCAAGCACCGCCAGAAGGGTGAGAAGAAGGATGCAGGGCCGCATGTTTCGGACTCCAAGAACAACTGAATGTTGACGCTGACAACTTCATATTAGGTAAAAGTTGGCGGTGTCTACATCGCCGCGAAGATGGCTGGTATGCGAAATGTTGACATCGCCAACTTAGAGGGGCTAAATGGGAGGGAACTCAGAGGTTTGTCGAGCGATGCCGAGGCCCCAGCCCCACGAGCGCCCCTACCACCACGGCGACCTGCGCCGCGTAATCGTCGAGGCCGCGCTGGAAATCCTGCGTGAAACCCAGAGTCTTGAGTTTTCGCTGCGTGAGCTCGCCCGCCGCGCCGACGTCAGTCACAACGCCCCTTACAAGCACTTTGCCGACAAGCGTGAACTTTTGGAGGCCGTCTCGGCGGAAGGGTTCGAAATGCTAACGAAGCGCATGGCCAATGAAATCGCTAGCTTCCGCAGTCCTCGCGAGCAGTTGTTCGCGCTGTTGCGCGCCTACATTGATCATGGCGTTGAAAACCCGGCGCTCTACAGCCTGATGTTCGGGGGCTACCTGACCGGTCCGAATCATGGGCGGCCCGCCATCGAATTGGCCGCCGCCGAGAAGACCAAGGTTCTGCTCGCCGGCGTTATCATTGCGGGGGGCGTCGGACGCGCTGTCCCGCACACCTCGCGCAACGAACGAAAGATCGCCGGTGCGGTTCTGGCGTGCTGGTCCCTCGTGCATGGACTCACGCTGCTGCTCGCGGATGGGCTCGTCGGCCCGAATGAGAAATCTGGTGCCCTGGCTGACAGCCTGGTTCAGGGACTCCTCAACGGCTTGGCGGCGGAATTGCCAGTATTGCCCCCCGGTACCTGGGTCGGCCCTCAGATCCCAGATTGATAGTTTAATTTTACGACGCCAAGGTCCGCAGCGCGCGCCGCAAGCTCATTAAATTTTCAAGCGGTGACTCAGTGCACTTAATTATTTGGTCAATCCAGCATGTCTGAAAGCCTGATGGCGCGCGCTTTCGCGCGATCCGTTGGTTCTTGGAGGCTACCAGCTGGGCCTCGACGCCTGCGCGTGCAGCCGAATTTTCCAAACCGTTTCAAGTCGATTTGCCCTGTCCAGCCCTCGCGCCAAAAATATTCCTGTTCCCATCCGGCCCAAATCACC
>DATHFW010000190.1:0-10178 GCA_035317945.1 Steroidobacteraceae bacterium
TGCACGCCGGCGATGGCGAGGCCCGTGGCAACCGTGAGCACCGAAAGCACCAAGGGCGCGAGTACGCTCGCGACGCGCAGCGGCGAACGCAAGGCAATCAGCAACAGAACGGTCAGCGCCAAAAATCCGGCGAGTGAAAAGCTGATTGCCTCGGACAGATAACTGGCATACAGCGTGTCCGACTCTTGCTTGAGGTCCAGCACCTGAGCATCGTCCAGCTTGGCGTCTTTCAGCGCCGCGACCACGCGAGCCATGTCGATCGGCCGGCCTGCCGCCGCGCCGCGCAGCGGCAGCAGCGCACTCCATTGATCCCTGCGGTGAAGGACCAACGCATCGAAGCCGGCATTCAGCGAGGTGCCCACCAAGTCCCGCGAGGTGACCAATGCCGCGTGGCGCGTGGCTTCGATGTCCTCGAGGAAGGGCTGTAATCGATCGGCGCGCAACGGTAAGCCGTCCAGCGCTTGTTTCAAATTGGCGTTCAGTTCGGATGCGCTGGGCAGGCTGCTGCGGCGTATTTCTTGCGTCGCCATGCTCGGCAAGTAATTGGCAGGACTCTCGAATCCGCCGATCGTTTTGTCATCCACCAAACCTTGCAGTGCGTGCGCCGCGCGCTCGGCACTGCGCAGTATCGATTCCAGGTCAGGTCCGGAGACGATCACCAGATTGCGCACGTCGGCGGCGCCCAGATCGGCCCGCAGCTTCGCATCATAGTCCTGCTCTTCGATCGACACGGGACTCAGGGCCGACAGTTCGCGATTCCAAAGCGTCGCCCGGTCGTGGTACAGCACGACAATCGCCAGCAACACCAATGCAACGCTCCACAGCACGATGGCAGCGCGGCCGATTCGCCGGACGCCCTGCAACAGGGCGGCGACGCGGGCGCCAAAAGGCGTCACGTCGCGAATTGCGAAATCCCGCGGCAGCAACGCCGGCAATACGAAGCGTGTCACCAAAGCGGCGGCAATCAGGCCGCTGATGGAATAAAGACCCAGTTGCTTCAGTCCTGGAAATCCCGAGGGCAGCAATGACGCGAATCCGCACACGGAAGTCAGCATCCCGAGGCGCACCGTCGGCCACCAAAGCTGCTTCCAGCTGCGGCCCGCGCCCCCATTCTGGACGTGGCGCGATTGAATAAAGAAATAGATCGAGTAATCGACGGATTCACCGATCAATGTAACGCCGAATCCCAATGTAATGCCGTGGACGGCGCCGAATCCGAGCGCCACGGAGGCGACGCCGACCAGCGCGCCGCTGGTCACCGGCAACAGGCCCAAGGCGAGCGCGGGCAATGATCGATAAACAACGAGCAGCAGCGCCACCACCAGGATGCTGCTGGCGATTGATAAGCGCACGGCGGCCCGCTCAATCTTGGCGCGCGCCGCCACGGCAAATACAGCGGGTCCGCTGAGGCGCAATTGCACGCCCTTATTCGGGCCCTGTCGCGAATCGCCTGCGGCGGTCGCAAATGCCGTGCGGATCGCAGCGATCGCCCTGCTCTGGGCGTCGCTGTCGGAGCCGGTTGCCGCGGTTTGCGCGACGGCCAATGCACGGCTGCCATCGGCGGAAACCCAAACGCCATCGCGGCTTTGCGGCGCGGGCGCGCGCGCCAATTGGTCGATCATGTTCAGCAGTTCGCCCGTTGGATCGCGCGGCAACAGGGACTTGAACAGCAAGCCCGCGGGTGAGGCCAGGTTGTCGATGGTCTCCTTGATTGCCGCGTTCAACCCGGACCCTGAAAAGCGCTCCGCGGTCACCGCTTCGCTCAACAGATACCGGTGCTGAAACAGGAATTCGCGATCTCTTTGGCCTGCCACGGCCTCGCCGTTGCTGACGCTGGAGAACTGGGCATCCTTGCGCAACTGCTCGGTCATCGCCGCTGATACGCGGGCGCGCGCGGCGGCGTCGCCTTGCTCGAGGGCAATCAGGATCAGACGAGTGGCGGGTCCGTCGCGCAGCTGATCGACCAGCAGTTGCTGGACGGGCGTGGGATTGGCCGGCAAGAACGCCGACAGATCGTTGATGTAGTGGGCGCGCGCCACGATGAAGGCCGCGAACGCGATGCAGCCGACCCAGAGGATGAGCACTCGCGCACGGCGCAGCATCATGGCAGGGTGGAGGGCCGCAGGGTCATCAATGACCGGTCGCCGTCGGGCTGGCGAATTTCAACCTTCAATAGCTGATCGTGCGCGCCGTCGATGCGCACCTGCGCGACCGACTGCTTGACCTTGGATTCCACCGGGATCAAGGTCAAGGTCCAGCGTGCAACGCTGCCGGTGAATTCCAGATGAAATAGCCGTTCAAGGGCGCTGCGATCGCCGGCCAAAGTGGCGCGAATGCTTTCCACGAACGGCTGGACTTGCGGATAGGCATGCAGGTCCATCACGCGCTTGTTGCGCCCGCGTTCCACGGTCAAGACCCCGCCGGTGAGCACCAGAGTTTCCGCGTGCGGTTTGAGCGTGCGTTTCTCGAGCCGGTCCGGCGCGTCGTAGCGCAGCTCGCCCGAGGATTCGACCGGGCGGTTCAAGACTTTGAGAAAGTGCTGCTCGATGAATTCGACCCGGCCATGTTGCCGCATCGCGAGCAGACCCATGACCTCGTTGAGATCACTGAAGGGCGGCGGCGGGGCGCCCGACGCCGCCGTGCCGCACAAGGCGCCGACGAGACACAAGACGATGAGCGGCAGACGCACTAGGGGCTCCGGTTTCCGCCTGGGCGAGCCCAGAAATCGAAAAAATTGAACCAGTTGTAGGGATCGCTGCGGCAGTAATGCTCGAGCACCGCTGCGTAGCGCTCGATCGCCGCGCACACCGCAAGACGGCGGCTGCCGATACTCGTCGCGGAGAAATCCGCGATCTGTTCGAATATCACATGATAGTTATTCTTGCCGCGGTACAGACCGGCCATGAAAAAAACCGGGCAGCGCAGAATGGCCGCCGCGCGCATCGGCCCGGTGGGCAGGTAAGCCTGTTCCCCCAGGAACGTGACTGCCTGGGTTGGCTCCCCTCCCAAGGTGCGGTCAGCCAGCACGCCGACGCAGCCGCCCTGTTCCAGACGCTCCGCGATCCGCAGCATGGCATCGATTTGGCCGAGCGACACGATATCCGGAACCGCTTTTGAGTTGATGGCGGCGAGGATGCCGCTGATCTGGCGTGCGTTGTCCTCGTACATCGCCATCGAAACGCGCAGACCGTTTTGCCGCCGGCTCAAGGAATGCATCACCGCGAAGCTGCCCAAGTGCGAACCCAACAGCAGGGCGCCGCGGCCATTCGACGCCTGGGCCAGCACCATCGCCTCTCCCTCGACAGTGATATTGAATTTCTCGAACTGATCGTTCATCAGATAGACGCGATCGTGAATGGTGCTCGCGAAGCTCAAGATTTGCAGAAAGCGGTCGCGCGCCGTGGCCGCTCTGCCCAAGGCACGGCGCAAGTAGCATCGTGAGTGGCGCCGGGCGCTGGGCCCGAACAAGAAGAAATACGCGGCAATACAATAGAGAATGATGCGGCTCGAGCCGCGGCCCAGGTGCAACGAAAGTAAGGCCATGATCTTCAGCAGCCAAAGGCTGCCGCGCTCGCGATGCCTGACCCATTCCGCCGCGTTGGCCGGGCCGCCCGCAAGATTCGCGTCCTTAAGATTCATGAAGCGTGCCGCTGGTCACTTTGCGCTCATCGACTCGAATCGCAAAGTGAATCAATCCCGGCGCGGGAGCCTCGTGTTCCAAGACCAGAGTTTCTCCGGGCCGAACCGCCTCGAGAAACTTCGCGGACCGAATGCGCCAGCCATGAAGATCGACTCCGCGCGCAAGTTCAATGGCTTTGAGCATCTCATCGAGCAGCAGGGCGCCGGGCAGCACGGGGAATGCGGGGAAGTGGCCCGTAAACACTGGGTGGTCCGCCGCGAGGCTGAGCGTGCTGTGCATTTTCATTGCGATTCGTTCATTCGCTTTGACGATCGGCGAAGCCTTGCAGCGCCTCTCGAGGCAGCTTGCCGGTGGCATTGCGCGGCAGCTCTTCGACCATGAGCAACGGACGCGGCAAAAACACCGGGTCGATCCGCTGCCTCAACAGTTCGGTCAGCGCCGCCACGCTCAATCCCGGAGCGACGACCACGGCGCCCAAGCGGGCCACTCCGGTCGACCCCGTCAAACCTTCGCGCAGGAAGAATGCGCCGTCAACCACGCCCGGAATGGCATTCAGCTGCGCGTTCAAGTAGCCGAAAGAGCTGCGCTTGCCCGCGACATTGACCAAGTCGGCCGTGCGGCCGTGCAGCAGGAACTCTTCTTCTCCGGTGATCTCGATGACATCGCACATCGGCGTCAATTGCTCGATGTGACCGCCTTGCGCAAAGACTTGCTCATTCACGATGCTTAAGCGAACGCCCGGCCAGAGCCGCCATGCGGCGGTGTCTGCCGTCCGACGAATGGCAATTTGGCCGGTTCCGTTGAGCCATAAATCTCCAACAGTGAGGTCCGGTACTTGTCCTCGACTTCGCGCGCCAGCTCTTGGCTCAAGGGGGCTGTGGCCGATACCACCAGATCCACCGGCGGGAATTCCACCTCAGAGGTGAGCAGGGTGCGCAAGTGGATAGGGGTGGTCACCAGGGCCCGCGGCCGCGGGACCATGTTGACGGCTGCCGCCACATCGGCCGGATAAAACGGCCGCTCCGCGCAGAAGGCGTTGCCGCTCAGGAGCGCCAGCAATACGGTGGATTCAAACCCGTACATATGCTGTCCGGGTACGGTGCCGATGATGGCGTGGCTCCTGCCGTCGGCTAACCCTAAGCGCGGCGCACCGTTCTGAATGCAGCGCGCCAGCAGGCCCCAGGTTTTCCGGTAAGGAACCAGTGTGCCGGTGGAGCCCGAGGTAAAAACGATCGCCGCGAGCTGCGTCGTGGGGATGCCGGGAATGCTGAAGCACTCCGCTGCCTCCGGCATCGGCTCGGGAAACCGGCCGGGAAAAAGGACCTGCGGCAAATCGATGTCGCAGCACGGATCATCGGTCAAACAGAATGCGTCCGGCGCAAAGGCGGCGAGCTGTGCAATGACTTGCGGGGTGTGTGTCGAAGGCAGCAGGCTGACGCGCCCGGACATCAAGCAGGCTGCGAGCCCCACCGTGAACCGATACCGGTCGGCGCACACATTCAGCACATGCTGCGAATCCGGCAGACATTTCGCCAAATGCTTCGCGTCGGCAAGAAACTGTGATGCCGTGACCGCGACGCCGCTGCGATAGGCCACGACCGCCGCGGGTGAGGAATGTGACAATAGCGCGATGGTGTCCATGGGGTGTTAGGGCGGATTCTCGAAGTACACGCGCAAGGTTGCGATCAAGCCGCTGCGCTGCACCTGGGGCAGCACGCGGCGCCGGACAGCGTATTCCGCCACGAACATGAGCAAGATCAAGGGTAGTGAAAAGAAATTGACGAACAGCGACCAGACGCGCAGCGGCGCAAACTCGAACAGCACACCGGTCACCGCCATGTTCAGCAAGAAGAAAATGACCCACGCAACGGTGACGCCGCGGGTGTAGCGCAGCTCGAGCGCGGAGAGCGGCCCGTGAAGCTTGTCCGCGAGCTGCGTACAGAGCGGCACCCAGCCTTTGAGCAGCGAGCGCCCGAAACTAAAGGCCATGATGGCGTAGAACCCGCACTGCTGGATCAAATACACCACGGAAAAATTCTCGGTGAAAAGCGGCCAGTAGTGATGCAGCAGGAACGCCGCCGCCGCGGCCGCCAGGAAGGCGATCAGCGCACCGCTCCAACGCCAAAGTAGAACGAAACCGAGGATCAGCATGGGCGCCAGTGCCAGACCTGCACCCAGATCGTGCGCCTGTGGGTTCGAATTGCTGTAGTGCGACAGTACGGAGTAAGCGATAAAGAACACGACGACGGCAGCAAGCTGCAGTCTACGTCCCGAAGCCATGGCTACTTGGTTCTCTGCGCCGCAATGTACTCTGCTAGGTGCCTCAAAGAACGGAAGATCTGCTGATTCTCCTGGCTGTCGGCCCGCAAGTGAATGCCGTATTGCTTGGAGACGATCAGCGCCACCTCCAAAATATCGATGGAATCCAAGCCCAACCCTTCGCCATACAGGGGTGCGTCAGGATCGATATCCTGGGGTAGCACTTCGAGATTCAGTGCTTGCACGAACAGCGCGGCGAGTTCCCGCCGCAGACCGACATCGGTCAGCGGCGCCGGCTGTTGCATGAGCGACGCTTTGTCGGACATAGGCTAGGCTTTCAATAGGAGTTCTAAGTGAAGGCATTATATAGGTGCGGGCCGGTGCGGCAACCCGCAGGCGAACGGCGTATGCTCCGGCGCTATGCAAGCTCCGCACCCGCCGTTGCGCGATTACTACTTGCGCGAGGCGGAACGGGGCAACTGGGTACGGCAGCTGTTCGACCGGACCGCCGGCGATTATGACCGGATCGAGCGGGTCATGGCCTTTGGGTCGGGGTCCTGGTACCGCAGACGGGCGCTTTCGAGGGCCGGGCTCCTGCCGGGCATGCGGGTGCTCGATATTGGTGTCGGTACCGGGCTCATGGCCCGGCAAGCGGCAGGTTTGGTGGGCGCCTTGGGATCGGTCACGGGAGTCGATCCCAGCAGCGGAATGATCCAAAGTGCCAAGGTTCCCACGGGCGTGGAACTGCTGATCGGCAGCGCCGAAGTCATCCCTGCGGCGCCGGCCACGGCTGACTTCCTCTGCATGGGATACGCGCTGCGCCACATCGCCGACATGTCCGCGGCTTTGCGGGAGTTCATGCGGGTGCTCAAGCCCGGCGGCCGGATTTGCCTCTTGGAGATCACTCGTCCGGAGGGGTGGGCCTCGCGCGCCATTCTCAAAGCCTACATGCGGGGAATCGTGCCGTTCCTGGCAGGCATTCTCGGCGAGAATCCCGATTCGCCCAAACTCATGCGCTACTACTGGGACACGATCGATGCCTGCGCCTCTCCCAACGAAATCCTGGAGACGATCCGCGAGGCGGGGTTCGTTGAGGTCTACCGGTACGTGGCGTTGGGGATATTTTCGGAATACTGCGCGCGCAAACCGATGGCGTAAGGCAGCGGCCGCCTCAGGCAGGCGTTCAAGCCTTGCGCAGGCGCCGCGCGGCCAACAACGGCAGCCGCAGAATAAATCCGCAGAACAGCCGGAAATGCATCCAGGTGAGCAGCGCATTGTCGCGCCCGTATTTAAAATGCGAGATGCCTCCCTCTTCAGGCTTGAAGTAGCACACTCTTGCGGGCAGATTGATCGGACTCACCCCCCGCCAGCTCAGACGCACCACGGCCTCGACGTCAAAATCGAAGCGGCGCATCCAAAGTTGCCGGCGCATGACGTTGATCAAGGGATCGATCGGATAGACGCGAAAGCCAAACAGCGAGTCGCCAATCCCCGCCCATAGCGTTTCAAGATTGGCCCACCAGTTCGATATTTTGCGCCCCCGCACGCGCAGTCTCGGCGCACTGTCATCGAATATCGGTTCTCCCAGGACCATCGCAGCGGGAGATGCCGATGAGGTTTGCATGAAAGGCGCAATCCTGTCGGCCGGATGCTGGCCATCGGAGTCCATGGTCAGCACGTGGGTAAAGTTCAAGGCGCGGGCCTCCTGGATGCCGAACAACACTGCCGCCCCCTTGCCGCGATTCTTGGGAAGCATCAACACGCGAAGATTCGGCTCCGCGGCCGCCATCTCCGACAAGCGGTGTTCGGAATGATCGGTGCTGCCGTCGATGACCACCCACACGGGAGCCCATTGCTCGAGGGCCGCGCGCACCGTTGCATACACCTTGGGGCCCGGGTTGTAGCTCGGAATGAGCACCAGGTGAGTGCTCGATGGCGTCATGATCCGCGTTTCAGCCAACGCGACTGCAGCGCAGTTTCGAGCGCATGACGGTAGTACGCATCAAGTTCTGCGGTAAAGGCGGCGACGTCCGACGGCGGGTCGAATCGCCGGCCCAACCGCACGCGGTAAGTAATAGGCAGCTCGGGCCGTTTGAACAACGGCCAGCCCTTGCTCAAGAAGGGCGAGTCGGTCTCGATCAGCAGCGTTTGCACCGGCACTTTGGCCTGTTTCGCAATGAGACCGACGCTGCCGACCAGAGGATTGATCGGCGCTCGGGTCGTACGCGTGCCCTCGGGAAACAGCAACAGCACTCCGCCGGCCTGCAAGTGCGCCACGGATTCTTTGACCATTTGCCGTGACGAGTCATTTCTCACGTAACGCGCCAACCGTGAGCCCGACCCTAGAAACACATTGTTCATGAGCTCCGACTTCATCACGCACACGAGGTTCGGATGGCGGGTGAGGATCAGCAACGCGTCGATCAGCGCCGGATGGTTCGGCGCCAGGATCAGCGGCGGGCCGCCTCTTAAAGTGTCGACGGCACGCAAGTCCAAATGGTAGGTGCGCGTGAGCGACAAGGACCAGGAATAGATGCGAAAGCCCGCCATGATGCCGAATCGGCCGACCGCCGTACCGGCGCGCGTCGGCAAGATAAAATAGAGCGGCAGGGCAAATATCGACCAGGTCAGACAGATGAGACCCAACAGAGTCAGAGAACTATAGAGCGCGAAATATTCGTAGATGATTTTCAATATACGCGGCATCGTCGGTATCAGTCCGGTACGTTTACGATCTGCGATGATCGCTTGATCATCCAGGCGAAACCAAATCCCCCCGTCCAATAGCTTTTGCGCTGAACCAGCGGGCTGTCAACAAAAGCAGCGCCGGCCAATGTGTCATAGCGCATATACGCGCCAACCCAGAACTTCGGATAGCGTTTCGACAAAGCCGCCAGGGTCTGTGTTCCGGCATACCCGCCCTCGGCATGAAATTCCGGCCGCGATGCGGTCGCAAACTGAGGGGCAACCGAATAAAAATAATCATGATAACGGTGATCTGCGAACAGCGGGCCTGCCAGAAGCCCGAGATTCCAGCCCGGGAGCCCGAAGGGGTCCCGCAAATCCAAATTCAATCTGGGGCTGAATGTCCATCCGATGATGCGCGGCGAGGATTCAACCGTCGCCGCGTAGCGCAGCGGCATGCGCAAATCAAACTTTACCTTGCCCCCATCGCTGCGAAACAGATGCAAGTCGAACGAGGGGCCTATTTCAACGGTGGATCTAAGGTCTGGCATGCCGCTGCGCTCGCGGTCATTGCGCACCGGCGTGGTCAAGTTGAAACTCAGATTGATTTCGAGCCGGTCTTGGTTGAACAGCGTGCCGCGTACGCCTTCGCGATCCGCCTTCAGGAACTTGCCGTTATAGACCACGTAGGGAACCGGCAGGGGGTAGGCGTGGGTGGTATTGGAACCGCGATAGTCCTGAAAGGCTATCGCGCCCGCGCCAAGTCCGACTTCCCACAGGGGTACTTCTTTCGCATGCGCAGGAACCGTGCACCACACAGCGACCAGCAGCATCGCGGCGATGGCCTTCATGTCAACCTCGGGCATACACTTCGCTTAAGATTTGGGTCCGATCGAGTGAACCCGGGCGACCGCATCCTAGTCTAAGATACCAAACCATGCATATTTTGATTGTCGAAGATGACGAAATTGCTCGCGATTACCTGGCGAAGGCGCTGCGCGAGGCCGGTCACACCGTGGATGTGGCGGGCAACGGTATGGAGGGGTTGCATATGGCCTCCTCGATGGCCGTCGATCTGGCAATTGTCGACCGCATGCTGCCGAAGCTGGACGGCTTGGCGCTGGTGCAGTCGCTGCGCGCCACCGGCCGCAAGGTACCGGTGCTGATCTTGAGCGCGCTCGGTGATGTCGACGACCGAATTACGGGTCTGCGCGCGGGCGGCGATGACTATTTGACCAAGCCCTACCATATGGCGGAACTGCTGGCGCGCATTGATGCGCTGGCCCGGCGCGGCGACACGGGCAACGCGGAAGCCAGCACCAAATTGAAATTGGCGGACCTGGAACTCGACCGCATGACCCGGCGAGTCATGCGCAACGGCAAGAAGATCGAGTTGACCGCCCGCGAGTTCCAGCTGCTGGAGTTCATGATGCGCCATAGCGGACAAGTCGTGACGCGCACCATGCTGCTCGAGGGCGTGTGGGACTATCATTTCGACCCTCAGACCAATGTGATCGACGTGCATATCAGCCGTTTGCGCCAGGCGATCGACAAGGACTTCGACAAGCCTTTGCTGCACACGGTGCGCGGCGCA
>DATHFW010000191.1:0-6263 GCA_035317945.1 Steroidobacteraceae bacterium
GGCGAAGACTGCGGGTGCTGCAGTCAACGCGAAAATACCGGCGGCGAGAATGAGCCTGCGCCCATGGATCATGCTGAACATCGCATCCCCTAATGATTTAACCGTGCGGTCGCACGGCGTGACGGACGGACCTTATAGACCAATTCAATGCAATCGACTCCGCGCGTGCGGCGCGCGGTGCTGCGGATTTCGTGCATGAGCTTGAGCAGTACGCGGGTGCTCAAGTCCGCGGTCACGCTCCATCGGGGGTCGACCCCAAGATGCAGCACCGCGAATCGTTCATGGGCCGATCGAACGAAAACGGCGACTCCGACAGGCCTGCCCTCATCGGAAACCGCGAACAGGGTTTGCACTCCGTCAATGTCGCCGACGCGGACGCGCAAACCGCCGTCCTGCTCATAGATCTCCGGCACCCCATAGGTGTCGATCGACTGTTGAATGCCCAGTCGTACACGGTGTTGGTTGACGTTGAAGAACAGCAATTGTTCCAGGGCGTGTCGCTGCTCCGCAGCTAGCTTCGACGTAATGCCGATTGACGCGCCCAATGAACCCCCGAGCATCTTCGCCACAAATGAGCTACCAGTCACAGAACGGTGTTGACGCATTGCAACAGAGGTTGTCTGCAGCCTGAGACCCCGTATCGTATAGCGTCGCCCGCGGAATGACACTAGCCCCAGCAGCCAACGATATTGCTGCATTGCAGTATCCCTGCGGTCAGCTCAAATCGGATTTTGCATGAGAGGAAACAATTGGTGCTAGCTTCTGACGAAGACGGCGGCACGCTGGAGGCTCTGAAATTCAGCCTCGCGAGCGACATTGTCGAACTCCTCGTCCTCACCACCGACGGGGTCTTCCTGCAGACCCTACGCGATGCAGTCGGAAGCACCCGGCGCCTATGGCATGTCCTGTCCGCCGATAAAGTGAGCGACCTCCTGGTCGCCGGCGAGGTCGGCATCGTGGTACTCGATGCACAGGCACTTCATGAGGCAGCCAGCGTATTCGTCGAGCAGATCAAGCGCCAATTTCCCGATCTTGTGATTGTCGCTGCCGGTCACCGCGATGACGAAACTTCGCTGGCTGGTTTGATCAGCGCGGGATTGGTTTATCGCTTCATCCATAAACCCATGTCCCCGGCGCGGGCAAAATTGTTTGCCGAAGCCGCCATTAGAAAATACGAGGACCAGCGGCGCCGGTCCGCGGAAGCTCCGCGGCGCAAGCCCACATCGCCCTCGGGCCGCGGCCGCCTCGCCGGCGCCGCGATCGGCGTATTGGCGCTGGCCGCCGCCGTCGCGTGGATGGTGCATCGAAGCGGCGGCGAAGACGCCACCGCGCCGCCGGCGTCTGAAGCAGCCAAGCCGGCCTCGACGGACTCATCCCTGATGGCGCGCGCCGCGGCCGCGCTGGCAGCCAACAGGCTGACCGAGCCGCCCGGCGACAACGCATTGGAATTTTATTTGGGATTGCAGGCTCGCAATCCCGCTGACTCGAGCGCGCGGGCCGGTCTCGCCGAGGTCCACGAGCGGCTGTTGGCGCGCGCGGAGAATGCACTGCTCGAGGAGCGCTTGGATGAAGCGGCGGCGGCAATCGAGACAGCGCGCAAATCCGGCATCGAAGGCGGCCGCATCGCATTCTTGACGGCGCAGCTCGCAAAGTCGCGCGAACAGACCAAAACGGCGCAGGCGCAAATTCAGCAGCAGCAGCCCCGCGCCCGCACCGAGCCCAAAGCCGAGGAGGATCGCGTGACGCCCTTGCTCAACCTCGCGAGCCAACGCATCACCGACGGTCACTTGCTCGAGCCGGATCGCGACAGCGCGCGCTTCTATATAGAAGAAGCCTTGCGCGCCGATGCGCAAAGCACGGCGGCGCTGGACGCGAAGCGCGAGCTGTCCTCACGCCTGCTCGAGGATGTGCGCAGCGCCATCGATCGGCGGGAATTTGCGCACGCCGCGGCATTGATCGACAGCGCCAGTGGCATCGCCGTTCCGGCGAACATCGAGTCGGTGCAAGCCTTGCTCGCCGCCGCGCGCAAACAAGCGGACGTCGACGCCTGGGGACAGCTTTTGAAGAATGCCAATGAGCGATTGCTGCAGGACCGGCTGATCGAACCGGCGAACGACAATGCCAAATATTTTTACCTGACGCTCAAGCAGCTTGATCCGGGCCATGCCGCACTCAGCTCGGTTTTGCAGGATCTTGGAACGCGTTTGGCGAGCAAAGCGCGCCGCGCGCTGATTCTCGGGCAAGTCGATGCCGCGAAGAGCTGGCTGGAGGAGGCGGGCGCAATCGGCTTCACCTCCGCGGAGGTCAGCTCAGCGCAGCACGATCTCGATGCGGCTCTTGCCAAACAGAACTTCATGACCAATTTGGTCCCGGCCGGCCAACTCACGCTGTTGAAGTCGGTACATCCGGTCTATCCTGCAAAGGCTGAAGCCAAAAAAATGGAGGGTTGGGTCGACGTGGAATTCACCGTCTTGGAAACCGGCAAGGTGAAGGACGTTGCCGTCCGCGCGACCAGCATTCCCGGCGTTTTCGAGGATGCCGCGGTCAAGGCCGTTTCTCAGTGGCGCTACCAGCCGATCTTGCGCGATGCCAGACCGGTGCAGGTGCGCACTCAAATCCGCGTCCGCTTCACCCTCGCTTAGGCCGCCGAACTGCGGGCGAGCGCCGCGGTTTCCGATTCTTGGGTCAACGCACCGATTTCTGCGCCGATGCGCAAGTCGTCAACCGCGCCAAAGGCATGCTTGCGCACCGCGCCGTGCCGATCGATCAGCACCAAACTGGGCGTGCCGCGCATTTTATAGCGCTCCATGGTGTGCGGTATCGGGCCGGCAGGATTCGGCTGATCCAAAGCGATCGGAAATTTCAAGCGATATTCCTGGATGAAAGCTTTGAGCACCGCCGGGCAGAATGCGTCGTGGTGCTCGAAGGTCGTATGCATGCCGATCACCGCGACATCGCTCGGCGCAAACGTTTCGTGGATTCGTCGCGCCTGGGGCACGCCCGAAGCAATGGAATTTGGGCACAGCACCTGAAAGGCCGCCAACACGACCACCCGGCCGCGCAGACACTCGAGCGTTAACGGGCGTTCGGTGTTGAACCACGCGTGAACGAGCAACTCCGGCGCGCAATTCGGAGGAATTGTCATAATAAGGAACGCCGCACGGCTTCGCGCCGCGGCACCCGCGAGACCCTTTATCGGTTTTTTTTAAAGATAACCTTAAATCGTGTCGGTTGGAAGCGACTAGCGATTTAAAGATCCGAGGGAATTGGATCCGAGGGAATTGTCCCGCTCGCGGCGCTTGCGTTCCGCAACTTCTTCGCGATCCACGCAGACGTTTATGGGCGCCTTGATGCCGATACGAACCTGAGCGCCATTGACCGCCATCACGGTCACTTCTACATCATCGCCGATCCGTAAGGATTCGCCGGCCCGTCGAGTCAAAATAAGCATGGCGCATTTATACACGCGGCCGATTTTTTTCCTGTGGGTAATACCTTTAATTCGCTGTAGGACTGCACCGACTCCGGCAGGGCTCGGAGTATGAGGGTGTTCAGCGGCGGCCCTCATTTGGCGCGGCCTCGCATGCTCGCGACTAGCGTTCGGCGAGGGCTTTTTCTGCCGTGTTCTCCGGCGCACCCCAATTGCTGACCGTGGCTTCATAAACGGCCAGCTCTCGCAGCAAATCTTCCAGACGCTGTGCTTTGCCCATGGCAAAACCCTGCCCGTAATCCACGCCGAGATCCGCCATGCGCACGCGCAGCGGATCGGTCTCGACGTATTCCGCGATGGTTTCCATGCACATGACTTTGGCAAGCTGTGCGATGGCCTTGATCATCGATTCGGAACGCGCGTTGGTAATGGCATCGCGCACGAAGCTGCCGTCGATCTTGATGTAATTGACCGACAAATCCTTCAAGTAAGCCAGCGAGCTGACTCCCGTGCCGAAATCATCGAGCGCGAACTGGCAACCTAACTCTTGCAGCGTGCGAATGAACACCTGCGCCTTGGCGAGATTGCCGATCGTTGCCGTTTCGGTCAATTCGAAACACAGTACGGCGGGCGGCACGCCGCTCGACTTCAGCTGATCGATCACGAACCCTAAGAATGATTCGTCCTGCAGCGACTGGCCGGAAAGATTGATGGCGAATCGCGCGAATTCTTCACCCACCGAGGCGCTGTGTTGACCGAGCAGCTCGCAGGCGCGGCGCACCACCCAACGATCGATCGTCGGCATCAGCTGATAGCGTTCCGCCGAGGAGAGAAACTTGCCGGGAGGAATCATTTCACCGCGCTCGCCGATCATGCGGATCAGCAGTTCGAAGCGCGGGCGGCCGTAGTTGCCGCGCAGCGGCAGGATGGGCTGCGCATCGAGCCGGAATCCATCGCTGTCGAGCGCCTCGCGCAGCTGGCCGATCACCATGATATCGGTGTGTCGCCGGATGATGCTTTGGTCTGAGTCCTGAAACATTTCAACCCGATTGCGGCCGCGGTCCTTCGCCGCCTTGCAGGCGATTTCCGCCGTGGCCAAGGCGTGCGCGAGCGGATTGTCGGAGCGGCCGATCGGCGCCACCCCCAGACAGACCGACACCTCGAATGAGCCTTGGCCCGCGCGCGGCGCGATAGCTTCGGCGGCGGCACGAATCTGCTCGGCGATGACCGAAGCCGCGTCCATGCTGGAATTCGGGATGAGCGCTGCGAGCCGATCTCCGGAAATGCGTGCAGACAGCGCTGCCGCCGGCAGCGTCTTGGCCATGCGGTCCGCCACACTGACAATGACATCATCGCCGACGTGCATGCCGAAGGTTTCATTGATGACGTGCAGCCGGTCGATATCCAGATACAGAATAATGTGCGATTCCGCGGCGCCTGCCGCCGCCAGCAAGCCGCCGGCATGCCGCTCGAAGGCCTGGCGAGTCATGAGGCCGGTGCTGGTGTCGTATTGCGCCTGGATGATGCTCGTCGATCGCTTCGCCAGCATCTCCGCCACTCGAGTTTGCTGCGTGTCGAAATCCGGCGCACTCGGCGGATTGAACAGCGCAAGCACGCCCATGACGCGGCCGGAACTGTGCCGTATCGGGCAGGCCAATATTTTGTAGGGCGCGGCCACGTCGGTCGTGACCTTGGAGATGTGATTGATGACGATGGTGCGCTGCTGCATCTGCATCCACGCCGTCAAATGGTGTTGCGCCCGCTGCAGCGCTTCGGCCGCCATCGGCGTGCCGCTGCGGGTCATGGATACGGAGATGTTTTTGTCCGGCACCCACAGTGCCGCCAGTGCGCAACCCATGCGATCGAGCCCGGTCTTCAGTATTTGCGAAAATTCGTCCGCGTCGCTCGCCGCGGCCTGATTGGAAGAGATCTCCATCATGAGCTCGAGATCGCGCTCTTTGACGTTCAGATCGCGTTCACTGGAACCCAGTTTTGCGCGCAATGCCAATTCGCGGCGCAGGCATTCCAGGGCCGGCTGGACCAACTGGCGCACGGTCTGCAGGGGACGCGGCTCGATTTGCGTTCCCGACAGCCGAACCACCAGGCTGACGACGCCCAATAATTCGATGTGCTCGCCGCGTACGGCGAAGGAATAGACGACGCGATCCGCATCGAGGGTTCTGGCGACGCCCGGAAACTCCCCGGTGTCCAACAGGGCGTTCGCAATGGCGTCGTTGATGACTTCGGGTTCGTCGCTCAAGTCCCAATCGTCCGAGGCCCAAACGAGGTTGGAAAATCCGTCGTGCACCACCACGCAGCGCAGGCTCGGCATGAGCATGCGCAACAAACGCCCATAGGGATCGAACGACGCTTCCGCGACGGCTATTTCGACGGCCTTGGACTTGATATCCAGCACGGCGTCCAGCTCAGGGATTTCTTGAATTTGAAGTCACGGATCAATGTGCTGCAAACCTCGTCCAGCAGCTTTGACGAGCGTCGCAGTTCAACGTAAGAAGTAGGGGAATCCCGTGCAGGTTAACCGCCCGAAAGCCTCAAAATTGACAATATGTACCGCTTCTTGTGATGCATATCGCGGTTCGCCTCATGGCCGGAGGATTAGCGCCCTCCCGACGGTCTCAAGATCCTCAGCAGGAAGCGGCCGCCCGGGAGACGCACCAAACGGAACACCCTGCGCCAAAACCGCCGCGCATCGGCGTCGATGCTGACCAGGGGCAGGCTCTCGTACAGGTGCTCCAATGGCTCATGCACGATCGCACTCGCGGCTTCCACGGTTGCCACTCGATCGCCCGACATGAAGGTGAGCAACACTTTG
>DATHFW010000192.1:0-20818 GCA_035317945.1 Steroidobacteraceae bacterium
ACCAAGTGACCAGGTCTTTTAAGACATTGAGCCGCTGCGGTAAATGCGTCCTCCAGCGCCCCAAAATAGACAAAGGTGTCGGCGGAGACAACGGCGTCGAAGGCTGCCCGATGGCCGCGCATGAAAGTTACCAGTTCGCCCACCGCCAGCTCATCATAATGACCCTTGGCACGCGCGCCCTCGATCATTCCAGACGACAAGTCCACGCCGACCAGCCGGCGCGCAAGGGGGCGCAGGCGCACCCCGCACAATCCCGTGCCGCAACCGGCATCGAGGACGCAATCTAAAGCAGGCCGCTCGCCCATGACTTCGACCAACGCCGCGGTCACCAGCTCCGGCGCGCGATACCCCAAGTTCGCCAGATTTTGATCAAAAGTCGCGGCGAACCGATCGAAAGTCTCCGTAACATAGGCGTCTGAGCCCCGCTCAGGGATCTTCTCGCCCGAGCTTGCCGCCGCCAGATGCGCCGCGGTGCTGCTCGAAGGGGCGATCCGCGCCCAAGCTTGATAGACCTTGGCGGCATCGGCGATGCGGTCTTGTCGATACAGGAGCATGCCAAGACTTTCGTAAACCTCGACAAAATCGGGTTTGAGGGTGAGCGCGCTGCGAAAATCCTTTTCGGCTGCATCCAGGTGCCCCGCATCGCGCTGCGCGATGCCCCGTTGATAGCGAGACGGCGCGTGCCCACCTCGCAAGCCGATGGCGCGATCCAGGGCCCTGATCGCGCCGGGCGCATCGTCCGCTTTCCGCAAACAGATACCCAAGTTGTACCAGGCGTCGGCAAGATCCGGCGCCAGCGCGGCGGCGCGCTCATAGGCGGCCTTGGCCTCTTGGCTCTGATCTTGCTCGAGCAAGATGTTGCCGAGGTTCATCCACGCATGGGGATTGTTCGGTGCCGCCTTGAGCGAGCGCCGGATCGAGGCCACGCCTTCGGCGCTATTGCCCTGGTTGTGATGCAGAACGCCAAAGAAATGCAGCGCATCGGGGTCGGCCGGCCGCAGGGCGAGCACGGCTTCATAGCCGCCGCGCGCCACCGCAAACTGCCCCGCCTGATGGGCCTTGATGGCTGCCTGCAACAGCTTTGCGCTGCGCTTGTCGAGGCCTTTCATGGCGGCGACGGGTCAGAATTCGTACACGAACTCGCTGTCGACCGCATTGATGTGCACCCGCGGCAGCAGCTTCCCATCGGCGGTGCTCGCAAGGAACCTCTGACTGATGGAAGGCAGCACGTTGTTGGTGAGAATGGCGTCGATCATGCGGCCGCCGCTTTCGAGTTCCGTGCAGCGGCTGGCAATGAGTTTGACCGTCTCATCCGTATAGGTGAACGGAATTCCGTAGTTCGCGCGAATACGCTTTTCGATTCTGCCGAGTTGCAGCCGGATGATCGCGCTCAGCATGGTGTCGCTCAATGGATAGTAGGGAATCACGACCAACCGCCCCAGCAGCGCCGCCGGAAATGTCTTGAGCAGCGCCGGCCGCAACGCGGCCGCGATGCCTTCCGGCTCCGGCATGAGATCCGGATCCTTGCACATGTTCATGATGAGATCGCTGCCTACGTTGGTCGTGAGGATGATCAAGGTATTCTTGAAATCGATCATGCGGCCTTCGCCGTCTTCCATGACTCCCTTGTCGAACACTTGAAAGAAAATCTCATGCACGTCAGGATGGGCTTTCTCGACTTCGTCGAGCAGCACCACGCTGTAAGGTTTGCGGCGAACCGCTTCGGTCAAGACGCCGCCTTCGCCATAACCCACATATCCCGGCGGCGCGCCTTTCAGCGTCGACACCGTATGAGCTTCTTGGAACTCGCTCATGTTGATGGTGATGATGTTTTGCTCGCCGCCGTAGAGGGCCTCGGCCAAGGTCAATGCCGTCTCGGTTTTGCCGACGCCCGAAGGGCCGGCCAACATGAAAACGCCGATGGGCCGCGTGGGATTGGCCAAATTGGCCCGCGAGGTTTGAATGCGGCGCGCTATCATTTCGTGCGCATGGCGCTGACCGATCACGCGAGCCTCCAACAAGTCGGCAAGGCGCATAACCGTCTTGATTTCGTCTTGCACCATTCGTCCCACCGGAATGCCGGTCCAGTCCGCGACCACGGATCCCACCGCCTGCGCATCGACGCTCGGCAAAATGAGAGGGTTCTCGCCCTGCAGAGCCGCCAGCTCGGTTTGCAGAACTCGTAGATCCGCGAGAACCTGCGCCCGTTCTGCGTCAGTCAACGGCTTGGGCGGTTCAGGCACAACTTCGGCCGCCGAGCCCTTAGCCGCCGCCGCCGGAGCCGGTACTCCGGCCGCAGCCTTGGCCGCCGCGGCCTTTTCCAACGAACTGCCTGTGCCTTCGACCGGCAACGCGCCGGCGCGCAATCGCTGTCGATGCTCGAGAATTTTTTCGACCAACGATTTTTCACGCTGCCAGTTTTCCTCCAATCCGCTGAGCCGCGAATTCGCCTGCGTCAATTGTTCGGCGGCATGTGTCTGTCGCGAACCGACATCGATGCCAATGGCGCTTTCGCGGCCGATGATGGCGAGTTCCGTGTCGAGCGATTCGATGTGCTTGCGGCAGTCATCGACCGCTGCCGGAACCGCATGCTGACTGATGGCGACTCGGGCACAGGCAGTATCCAACAGGCTGACCGCTTTGTCCGGCAGTTGGCGCGCGGGGATGTAGCGGTGGCCTAACTTGACCGCCGCCTCGATGGCTTCATCGAGGACCTGTACTTTGTGATGCGCTTCCATGACGGAGGCCACACCTCGCAGCATGAGGATGGCGCGTTCTTCGGATGGTTCATCGATCTGCACCGTTTGGAAACGCCGCGTCAGTGCCGGATCCTTTTCGATATATTTTTTGTATTCGGCCCACGTGGTGGCCGCGATGGTGCGCAGCGTGCCGCGCGCCAGCGCGGGCTTGAGCAAATTGGCGGCATCGCCGGTGCCCGCCGCGCCACCCGCCCCCACCAAGGTGTGAGCTTCATCGATGAATAGAATGATCGGCTTGGGCGAGGATTGCACCTCCTCGATGACTTGGCGCAGGCGATTTTCGAACTCGCCCTTCATGCTGGCGCCCGCTTGCAGCAGGCCGACATCGAGCGTGCGCAACTGCACCTCTTTGAGTTGCGGCGGTACATCGCCGCGCACGATGCGCTGCGCGAAACCCTCGACCACGGCTGTCTTACCGACGCCCGCCTCGCCGACCAAAATGGGATTGTTCTGGCGGCGGCGCATCAGGATATCGACGACCTGCCGAATTTCCTCGTCGCGGCCGATGATCGGGTCCATTTTGCCGCTGCGGGCTTGCTCGGTTAAGTCGGTGGTAAATTGCTTGAGTGCCTCCTGTTTGCCCATCTGCGCCGGCGCCATCGCACCGCTGGCCTCGCCGGGCGCGGCGCCGCCCATTTGAAATCCATCCGTGGGGCGTTGTCCTTCCTCCGGCGAGCCGCTGACGATTTCGGCAAATTGATCCTTCAACCTCTCCGGTTTGATCTTGTCGAATTCTTTCGAAATGGAAGAAAGGACATTGCGCAGGCCCCGTGTATCGACGATGCCCAACATCAGGTAGCCGGTGCGCACCTGCGCTTCACCGAACATCAAGGTCGCGAAAATCCAACCGCGCTCCACGGCCTCTTCGACATGTACCGACAGATCAGAAATGGTGGAGGAACCGCGCGGCAGGCGGTCCAGCGAATCTGTGATGTCGGCGGCCAGGCGCGAGGGCTCGAGATTGAACTGGCGGATGATGCGGTGCAGGTCCGAGTCCTGCAGTTGCAATACCTGATGGATCCAGTGCACCAGCTCGACATAGGGATTGCCGCGCATCTTGCAGAACACCGTGGCGCTCTCGATGGCGCGGTATCCAATGCGATTCAGCTTGCCGAACAATGCCGCACGACTGATTGAAGCCATCGTAATCTCCGGTTTTTTTTCTAACTGAGTGCCGTGTTCACCAGCACAACGTCATTCGCGTCGCCAGCCCGCGGGCCCGACGCCGACCAGGAAGTCCATCCCAGGCGGGTGCCCATGCCCAACTCCGCGCCGGGAACCTCGCTGCGCTCAAGAATCAATTGCAAGTCCCATTGCAGCTCAAAGCCCACATAACCGCGCACGATGGCGGTGAGTTGTTTGAGCGCGGCGGAGCCCGGCAGAAATCGTTCAAAGGCCGGCAAGCCCAGGGGGCCTACGACGATGCGGAATCTCGATTGCGCACCCCATACGCTGCGGCCCAACGTTGCATTCAATCCCAACGTGGAAGAATTCGAGGATCTACCCAGATACAGCCGATCCTCAGCCGCCAAACTCATCCATTCGCCTTGAAACTCACGCACGCACACGCGTTCTTCGAAGAAATCCTCGAGCAACGCTTCCAGGCCTTCTGGATTCTTGATCTCGGATGACAGGCGGCCCGCGTGGTAGAGCTTCGCCGGGTCGGGCATGGCGTCGCGATTGCGCAGTGTTTCTTGGCCCACGCCCACCAACGCGCCAACGTAGGCGCGGAAGCGGTCGCTGTCCGGCCGGTCGCTTTGCACCGTCGGCTGGGCATCGGCCCAGCCCCGATAGAACAGGCACGTCAACCGGTGATGAAAGATATCCGCAAAACGCGCGAGCGTGTGATCACGGAAGTTATGCCGCCGGTCGTGCGCATACTCGGTGAGATGCAGCGGCAGAGGTCCGTTGGGTCCGAAAACTCCGAAGAAAACGCCGCCCAACCAGAGTTTACCGTCCTCGCGACGCTGCGCCTCGACGAACATCGTCGGCGCGAAAGTCAAGGAAGGAACCTGTCCCAACCGGACTGCTTCGTCGGCCGCGCGCGCTGCACACCCAAGCCTCGGCAACTCGGGAAGTGCGCATTCGACGCGGCGCATGGCAGCGAAGAACTCGTACGACGCGAATCGCGTCTCGAGATCCTGCGTTGCCCTTACAGCGTCGGTCGATTGCCGAGGCGCATCGGCCATCGCGCGACCTCCCCACGCTCCGCGGATCGAAGCACGGTTCTGGAAAACGAATTAATCGACGCAAACCGGGCAAAAAACTGCTCCAGCACGGAAGCCAGCATGAAGCTGCTCGAGCCCTGGAACGCCGCATCCTCCATCGTCAAAGTCACCTCAGTGCCGCGGCCGTACGCGATGGGCCCGGCGATGGGTACTCGGCCGATGATGGCTTTCGAACTTACGGCGCGCAAACCTTCGATTTGCCGCTGTGCGGAGGAATCGTTCGGATCGGCATACAGGCCGAGCATCTCGCGCAGTGCCGCCGCGCCGTCGCCGGGGGTATCGATGATCGACAAATAATTGAGCGACAGATGACTGATGAGCCTCCAGCTGGCATCGCCATGCGCAAACGAGGGGCGGGGCCGCGACAGCCCTGCCACGCAGCGCACGCTCTCCACGGGCGCGGCCGATTCGAGGGTAAAGTCAGTGGCCGTCTTGGAGATCGGAATGTTCAAGGGCAGGTCACGATTGGTACACAGGGTGCTAGCCCCAATCTGGCGAAGGTTTGAATTGAACGGGGCCTCATCAGGATCGACCAGCGATAGAAAAACTTCGCTGCCGACATAGCTGGCGCGCGGACCGCTCAATCGCTGCCGCGAGGATAGGCGCCGTGCTTCGCGGCGCAGGCTGAAGTACGCAAGATCGCGCGTGTGCCAAGTCGTTTCGTTGCACGAATAGAACGGTCGAAATTGCTGATCCGGCTCGGAATGATCCCCGAACCCCTGCACATCCATTACGTCATAGACTTCGTAATCCATCGGGCGAGTGCGATCGACGACGACGTGATATTCGGGGATACCGGCTTCGAGGTGTATGCGATCGGCGTTGCGCGGAAACAAATTGATCGCGGCGCCGCAGAACAAGCGGAAATTGTCGCTGCCGACCGTCGGTTCAAGGTCCGGTGCGGCGCGGTCGAACAGCACGATGAGCTCGAAACGATCGCCCGCGATTTGTTGCAGCCCGCGGCGCAGGCCAGCCAAGCGCACGAACAAAAACCGCTGCGGAAACGCAAAGTACTCCTGCAACAGTCGATATCCGCTAAATTGCCGGCGCGCGGGCGGCAGCAACGCCTCATCGTCGTCATAACCCATTCGCTGAATCGCTTCGCGTCCCAACGTCGTGACGTTTGCGGCGGGGCTCCCGGAACCGCGGATCAAGACCTGCGTACCACTGCCCAAAATCTGTGCATAAAGCTCGGCGGGCAGATTGTCGGCACCGACTAGATAGAGTGCCAATTCGTCCATTGCGAGTTGCCGCACCTGGACGCCCGCGGTGCACCGAAAACTCAGGCGCAGCGCTGAGCGCGCCGCACTTCCCGGCCGCAAGCCGATCGCGCCCAATGCCGCGGCGCCATCCAGCACTTTTGCCTCGGTCAGTTCGATCGGCCACAGCGCCACATCGTTCGCCAGTCTGAATTCGCATGAAACCGTCGTATCACGCCCTACCATGCTGTGCAGCGCGGCGTCGCGCGGCACCACGACACCCGTTGCCAATGCGGGCTCGCGCAAGTCCGGCTGCAGTTGCACCACCGCCATCGACGGCGTGGGAGCGAGATAGCGCGGATACACCATCTCGAGAAGATGCTGCGTGAAGCGCGGAAACTCCGCATCGATCTTGAGCTGGACGCGCGCTGCCAGAAAAGCGAATCCCTCCAACAACCGTTCGACGTAGGGGTCGGCGCACTCCAAGCCTTCCATCCCTAAGCGGCCGGCAATTTTCGGAAAGTCGCGCGCGAATTCAGCACCCATGTCGCGCACGTGCTGCAGTTCTTGGTTGTAGTAGCGCAATAAACGGGGGTCCATATTCTTCTCTTACCGCGATCCTTCGTCGACCTTGACCGTACCGGTTTCAAAATCAAACTCGGTGCGCATTAAAATGCTCTGCGGCACCGGCTGAGCCCATACCTCTCCGCGGATCATGAACACCAGCGAATTGCGATTCATCGACTCCGGCTGCTTCTCGACGGTGACACTGAGCTTGTTGCGCAGTAGTCGCGGTTCGAAGTCCAAAATCGCCTGGCGCACCCGCTTCTGCAGCGTTTCGACATTGATGTTGGCAACTGGGATGCCCGTGGTTTCCGGCATGCCGTAATTGATCGTCGATCTGGCGGCGAGAGGCGCTGCCGAGAGATCTTGAGTCGCCTCCAAGTGCACACAATTCAACAATGACGCCAGGTCGCGGCGCACGGCATCGCGCAGTCGCTGCCAGGAGAGCAGACGTTGATCGCGCGACTCCACCCCGCCTTGCGGATTCTCATCCGTCAATCGATCGAGCAATGAGGGCTGTAAGCGCTCTTGTGGCGTCAGGTCGGCCATCGAGCCGCCCGCGTCACGTTACCGCCGGCGGATCATCGGTCGAGTTGTGAAGTTCGATGCGGCGCGCATCGAGCAATCCGGACTCGCCGCCGTCGGTGATGAACACTCGCTGTCCCATGCCGAAATACGCCCCCTCCGACTGCTCCAGCCAATCGGTGCGCCGCGCAAGGCGCAACGCCGGATCCGCCGCGGCCGCTTCGCTGCCGGGGTAGCGGCTGGGAATCAGCGCGACGCTTTCGCCGCCATTCGCCCAGGTTAATTGAGCCGGCATCCAGACAAAATCGCGCAGATCGGACGGTGCCTCCATGACAATGCTGTGTACGCGATGAAACGGCACCCAGTAGTAACGGCCGGAAATGATCAGTTCGAGGCAGGGACCCATGCGCGCATCGCCATCGGCGATCCACTCGAATGCTTCGTCGTTGATTTTGCCCGCGATCGCCGGCGCTTCGTCGTAGGCGGTTTGCCGCAACTTAGCGGCATCCGCGGCGCGTCCCTCCGCGGCGACCGACAAACTCTGCACCAACGGCGCGAACCAGCTGTCGGGCTCGCCCAGCGACATCGGCATCCGCTTGCCGGCAAACACCTCGGCCCGGTAGACCTCGCAACGCAGCGCTTCTCGATAGGTCTGCACCATGAGTAAAGCGGCGGCGTCGAGCTCGCCTGCGACATTCAACTGCGTGAGCGCTCGATTCCATTCGCCGCGCACGCACAGCAGCTGGAACAAAAAGGTACGCAGGCGCGCATCGGCCGGCCGCTTACGCACCTCGCCTTGCAGTTGAGTCAGCGCGCCGTCGAGATCGCCGGCGCGCACTGCCTCCTGCGCATTCAAGAACTAGGCATCCGTATTCTTTGAGATGTCGTAAGTCGCGTCGATCGCGCCGCCCTTCTTCGCGCCCTTGTTGTCCTGCGGCTGATAGCTGTATTTGAATTTGCCGAAGTTGAGCGCAAAGGTGTCCTGCAAGACGTCTGACCCGCTTGAGTCAACCATCGAGTAGGAAGTGATGATCACGTCCGTGAGTGTGATGGTGACGTACTCGAGCGCAGCGCCGCCGGCCTTGCGCATGGTGAGCACTGCGGAGTCGTAATGGGTGCCTTTGCAGCAGGCCAGCGCCAGCGTCGGACTCGCCGCATCGAGGTTCTTGGTGACATGCAAATCCTGCACATCGACCTTGCCTGCGCCGCCGCCCGAGGCCGAATGCGTCGTGCCGCTTTGGCTCATGCCCCAGCCCCAGGAGAGGATCTGCATTTGATCCTCGAACCCTTTGACAACCGACTCGCCTTTCAGCGTACCGAGCTTTAAGAAACTATCTATCGCCATTGTTCTTCTCCCGGGGTGTGGAATGGCGCGCCGCTGTCGACGCGCATATTTATCAGCCTGTAATGCCGCTACGTTACGCCGCCTTCGCCGAAGGCAGCTTCGACACCAAACGCAACGATACGGTCAAGCCCTCGAGTTGATAGTGCGGGCGCAAGAAGAACTTGGAGGTGTAATAACCCGGATTACCTTCGACTTCTTCGACCACGACTTCCGCCGCAGCTAGAGGCTTGCGCGCCTTGGTTTCCTCGCTCGAATTGGCAGGATCGCCGTCGACGTAGTTCAAAATCCAGTTCGACAACCAACGCTCCATGTCGGCGCGCTCCTTGAACGATCCGATCTTATCGCGCACGATGCACTTCAAGTAGTGAGCGAAACGGCAGCACGCGAACATGTACGGCAGGCGGGCCGCCAGATTGGCGTTCGCCGTGGCATCCGGATCATCGTACTCTGCCGGTTTGTTCAAAGACTGCGCACCGATGAAGGCTGCGATGTCGCTGTTCTTGCGATGGATGAGCGGCATGAAGCCGTTCTTCGCAAGCTCAGCTTCACGCCGATCACTGATCGCAATTTCGGTCGGGCACTTCATGTCGACACCGCCGTCATCGGACGGGAAGGTATGCACCGGCAGGCCTTCGACAGCCCCGCCGGATTCGACGCCGCGAATGCGCGAGCACCAGCCATAGAGTTTGAACGCGCGATTGATGTTCACCGCCATGGCATAGGCGGCGTTGCACCAGGTGTACTTGCTGGAATCGGCACCCGTCGTGTCTTCCTCGTACTCGAACTCCTCCACCGGATTTGTCTTCGCGCCGTAGGGCATGCGCGACAAAAAGCGCGGCATGGCGAGGCCCACATACTTCGAATCGTCCGAATCGCGCATCGAGCGCCAGGCGGCGTATTCGGGCGTCTGGAAAATTTTGGTCAGATCGCGTGGGTTGGCAAGTTCGCCCCACGAGTCCATCTGCATCGTGGTCGGCGATGCGGCCGCGATGAAGGGCGCATGCGAGGCGGCGGCGATCTGCGCCATGCCCGACAACAACTCGACATCGGGGGCGCTGTGATCGAAATAATAATCGCCGACCAGACAGCCGTAGGGCTCGCCGCCCAGCTGACCGTACTCTACTTCATAGACTTTCTTGAAGATCGGGCTCTGATCCCATGCCGTGCCCTTGTATTTCTTCAGAGTCTTGGCCAGATCTTTCTTCGATATGTTGAAGACTTTGATCTTCAGCATTTCGTCCGTTTCAGTGTTATTGATTAAATAATGCAAGCCACGCCAAGAGCTCTCCAGCGCCTGGAATTGAGGATTGTGCATGATGAGATTGATTTGTTCGGCGAGCTTTCGATCGATCTCCGCAACGATGGCGTTGATCGAATTCACCGCATCGTCGGCGATCAGATCTTTGTCTTCCAGCACCTGCGAGGCCAGGGTGCGCACCGCGGTTTCGACCTCTTCGCGCGCGCGGTCTGACTTGGGTTTGAATTCTTTCTGCAGCAGTGCGGAAAAATCCGAGGTCTCGGTCGTCTGGCCGAGCGTTGCTTGATCTTCTTTGGCCTGTGCCATGGTTCGTACTCCTTAGGTCTTGGCCGGTTCGTCCGAAGGCTTCGGTGCAGAGGCCAGCGACTGCAGCAGCGCAGGGTTCTGCAACGCCTCCGAGATGAGCTTTTCGGCTCCCGACTTACCATCCATGTAGGTCACCAAGTTGGCCAATTGCGTGCGCGCTTCCAGCAGCTTCGCGAGCGCGCCGACCTTCTTCGCCACCGCGGCAGGAGAAAAATCATCCATGCTTTCAAAGGTGATATCGACGCTCAGCTGCCCCTCGCCCGTCAATGTATTGGGCACGGCAAAGGCGGCCCGCGGCTTCATCGCCTTTAACCGGCTGTCGAAATTATCGACGTCGATCTCCAGCGGCTTGCGCTCATCCACCGGGGGAAGCTCCTCTGCGGGCTTGCCGGACAAATCGGCCAGCACACCCATGACGAAAGGCACTTGGACCTTCTTTTCCGCCCCATATACCTCCACGTCGTATTCAATTTGTACTCGCGGAGCGCGGTTACGCGCGATGAATTTCTGACTACTTTGCTTTGCCACTAGCCACCTCGGTAATCGGCGCCGCCGATATATGTACTTAAAGCGTATTTCAGGACCAAATCATGACATTCGTATGGAAAATAGATTTTTGCGCTACTCGCTTGCTTTCTCGATTCCGCTCAGCAATTCCGCCTCGGCGACTCCGCCCGGGGTCAAGTCACGGACGATCTCCATGAAATCCTTCGACACCAATCGCTTCGCCCGGCGCAGCAACATCGGCACCGGACTCGACGGTTCGTGCCGCCGGTAATACTCGCACAGCCGGTCGAGCTGCCGGACGACATCCTCGCGGCTGTCGATCTCGCCGCGAGCGCCGCCGGCCTTGGCTGCATCGCCGCCACCCACGGCACCATCCGCACCCGCAGCGCCGACGCCTCGCGCCGACAGCTGTTCCGCCAGCAAATGCTTGATCTCGGTCAAGTCCAGCACCAGCGGCTTCAATTCCGGTGCCTGACTGCCTACTTTGTCGACCAATAGCTTGTCGAGCGCGCCGACGTTTTCCAACGCCAGTGCGATCTGCGCCGCGCTGCCCTGCAATTCGCCCAAGTCGGCATCGCGGAAGGCGGCGTCGATCTGCACTTGTTTCGGCGGCTCCGCAAGCCCGGCGGGCGCGGGTTGTTTGCCGGAAGCAATACGAATATCGCGCAAGCTGAAGCGGCCCAAGGTTTTCGAGGCTACCAAGGGGACTTCCCGCAGCGCCTTGAGTACGCCGTCCGATGCCGCGAGACTCAGCAGCGAATTGACGCGCAAAGTCGGATCGTTGTTATCGTCGGCATCCAGTTTCGGGTGAACGGAATCCCACTGCCCATCGAGTAAGCCTTTGATAACGTTCAATCCCGCGGCGAATCCTTCGAGACCTTGAGTTCGCAGCAACGCGTGAGTCAATGCGACCGCCACGCGCAGATCGCGCGTGCGGCCCATGAGCGTTTCGGCGCGTTCCATCACGTCGCCCCAATCGGGTTCCTGCGCCGGTTTAACAGAATCCCCAATCACTTGCTCCGGGCGGGCCTGCTGCGCGCGCTCCAGCGCCATGAAATCCGGATCGTATTCGAGATTTGGGCCGCTGGGATCGCCGTCCGTAAACGGCGCCGTACACTTCACGGGATCAATCACGCCGCCGCCTTGCGCAGGCGCGTTTCTTTGGAATCCATCCCGACACAGTGGCCGGCCGCCCTCGAGCATCCCATCTGGTAGTTCCCTTGCCCCTGAACCTCAAGTCCCGCCTGGTTCGGCGGCGGCACGGCGCTTTTCGGCGTGCCATTGTTGCTGCGCGGGCCGTTGAAACTAAACCCTTGCGCCGCGGGCTGTCAAGGCTGCCAAAGCTTTCAGAGGCTGACGATATCGAGGGCATCGGTCAACGCCGGCGGGGTGATCGAGCCGCAATCGATCACCAGGGCCGTTAGGTTATCGGTACTACCGCGCTTCATGGCCTGCACGACAAGCTCTTTGCTGCATGCGGCGGGGTCACGCACTTGCAACAGCTGCGCCAAACCTAAGCCGTCCAGGGATCGGTGGATCCCGTCGCTGCACAGCAAAAAGCGATCACCGAGTCTGACTTCACCGCGCACCGTCTCGGGACTAAAGGCGTCTTCCCCGCCCACCGCGCGCGTGATGGCTTGCGGATTTTCATCGTCAACGCCGCCCCCGGCCTCGCCCCAGTTGTGGTCCCTCGTCAGCTGTGACAGCACCCCGTCGCGTAGCCGGTAGGCGCGGCTGTCGCCTGCCCAAACCGCTGCGCACTGCGTGTCCCGGATCAATAACACCACGACCGTGCTGCCGCTGTGAATGGGATTGATCTCACGAGTGGCGCTGCGGCGCAGATAGTCATTTACCTGCGAAAGCTGAGCTACAACCAACTCAATTTGCTCATCGAGGCTGGCGGCGATGGGGGTATTCGCCAGCGCATCGCACACCATGCGGCTCGCAATATCGCCGTCGCTCAAGCCGCCCATACCGTCGGCGACTGCCCACAGCCTAAGATCCGGCCGGTCAATGAAGGCATCTTGGTTGCTGGTGCGCACAGTGCCGCGATCCGAATGCGCGCTCGAGGCAACGGCCAACGACGCCGACATCGGCTCTGGCACAACGGTTGCCGTCGAATCGTGAGCGACAGCATCAACCTCTGCCTCACCGACGTCCCAACCCGCATCGTGCCATGCGCCATCCAGCATCGCGCTGTACCGCACGCTGTCCGGAAGCCCGCGTGTCATCAGCCAGCTGGGCGCGACCGCGGCCGAGCCATCGGTCCACCAAAACGCCGTGCCGCCCTCTGCATCCAAGAACTGACCATAAAGCTGCAGCGACGGCGCTGCGAGCGCCGCCGCATCGCGCAGCGGAACATAGCGGGACCGCAGCGGCGGCGCGGCCAGCCTTGCGGCCGATGACTGCGTCAAACGCAGCGCATTCTCATCGCTCGATTTTTCGAAATGCCCGGCGAGATCCATCACACTGCGATCGAAATCGCCAAACTCGAACTGCTCTGCCGCCAAGGTATCGAGCAGTAGACGCTCGGCGTGCTCGAAACCGGTGCGGTAACGCAGGGCTATTTCCAGCGTGCTCAAATTCGGCGGCGTCGGCCATACGAGCGTCAGCGGAAAATACCGGCCGACACGATCGACGCTGGGCACGAGGATTCCAGCAACCGCGGCGGCTCCGCAAACCGCCGGCGCCAACGCGAAGCGCCAGACTGGGCTGGTCAGATAGGTGTCGAGCCACGCGTCGCCCAGCGTTTCGCGACTCTGCGCCAAGCACTGCTGCAACCAAGAATCCCATCCGCTCACGAAGTCATCGGCGACGCGCCGGCGCACGAAATCGCCGTGCGAGGGAAGCTTGCCGAAGAAGCCCACTTCCATCTAGCTGCCGCACTTGAACTGATGCACCAACCCAGCCTGCTGATACGGATTGCGAACGCTGGTGGGCTCGATGATGACTGCACCCTGATGGCCGCCTGCTTGGAACGACGCGGTAAATCGCACATCCGAATCGGCGTGTAGCGATGCCGCATCGAGCAGGCGAAACCACGCCCATGGACCCTGGAAACTTAAATTGGGACGAGCTGCTGATGAGTCCTCGAAGATTACCGACGCCGTGCCAGGCGCAGGTCCTGGCCATTTCGCCGGCATGCTGCGAACCGGACCGTGGCGATAGTCGAGTGACTGCCCATCGACCTCGAGCGTAAATCGCGTGGCGCCCGCGTCCAGGTCGCCCGGCGTCAGGGTAAATTGTTGATCCGGCAATTGGCCGGTGAATCCAAGATATTTTTGTCGAATCTGCTGTGCAAGCTCGAACTGACGCAGCATGGCGCTCGAGGCACCCGAGGGACCGCTGCCGCCGGCACGCCATACCCAAGGATTGCGCGACACATCCACCAACGGCGCGAGATTTTCCTTGAAGAAGGCATCGAAGATGCCGCCGATGCCGAACAATCGTCCGAAATCCGCCAGCGGCACATCGATCGCACTGCCCTGAACGAACGGATATCGGCCGGAAATAATCTGTTCGCACGGTTTGACGATTTGCTCGCGGTAGCGCTGATCCAATTCGCCGCGCGCCTGACCGATGGCCAACGTTTCGCTGCGCCCGCCCAGCGCGGCAATTAACGCGCCGATCGGCTGCGGCAGAGTGGCGGCTTGCAACTGCAGTGCTTTTAAGGCGTCACCTTGGCCCGACTTCGCCAGCGCATCCAGCGGATTGGTCTCGCCCACGCCGGTGCCCATACCGCTCATCTTGAGTTGAATCTGCTTCACTTGTGCCGTGACCTGATCGATGGGCGCCGCGCCCGGAGGCCCGGCGACCAAGGCATTGATGGCTGCGAAATGAGCGGTAATTTTTTCCGCCGGAGTCGGTGCGCCGGGAGCGGCCTTGCCCGCCCCCATCAGCTTCGTTAACGGATTTATCACGGCCTTCGCCGCGTTGGCGGCGATGCTCGCGGCAGTCGGCCCGCCTTCCGGCGGCTTGGTCAGGTTGGTATTGGCTGCCACCGTCGCGAGCAATCCACGCAAAGGCGAGGTTGGGCCGCCGATGAGACCCAGAGCTTCCGAGGCCTGCGCCAGATTCTTCAACGGCACCACAGTGACATCATTCAGAATGCCGTCCCAGGTTTTGATGTAGTCGTCTGCGTACAGGTCCATCACTTGCGAGCCCATGCGCGTCGCGCTTTGCACGTCGAAGGCGCTGTCTCCCATCACCCAGTTATCCTGCGAGAACTGTTTGACCAGCGACAGCGTCCCGCCGGCTGAAATTTGGTCGAACACCGGGCGCGTATAAAGTCCCGCAATGGGCTCGGACAAGGACTTGCCGCTCTTTCGCATTAACGCCAACTGCGAATTGATTCCCGCGTCGATGTCCAGCCGCAGGTCGTGGCTGGTGTCATCCACGTGACTTAATTTCAGCTGGTTGTACATCAGCCGCGCCAGCGACGCCTGTCGCACGGTGTTGCGGGTTTGCGCAACGAGCGTTTCATCCAACGGTAACGGCCGCAGCTTATCTTGATCATCGAGCAGGGCCTTCAAATGCACGCTGAGCGCTTGCATGGTTTCCGGCTGCGCGGTGAACAGGTCCTGCCAATCCAGATTGATCAGAAACGCCAACTGCTGCTTGTCGAGATGCTCGGGCTGACCGAGCATCAAATACGCTTTCAAGTATTGGTAAAGGACATCCGGCTGCGCAGCCGCGCTTTGCAACCGTTGCTTGAATTCGTTGCCGATGCGCGGCAACAAACTTGAATTGAGCTCTCGATGATAAGCATCCTGCGCCGCATCTCCCACTGAAGATCCTTGGAATAAGCCGAAGCGCAACGTCCATGCGAGATGTCCGCGGTAGCGATTGGCCAGATCCGAGACGCCGCGCAAGGCGTCCAAGCCGGGCACAATATCGGCCAGGGACTGCTGCGGAGAGGGCAGCGCACCTAAGTTCAACGAGTCCAGCGACTTCGCCACATCGGCCAAATAGGATTTGTTCCGGTTGAAGCTGATCGACAAAGCGATGACGCCCAGCACAGCGACCAGCAACAGGGCCGCATAGGCGCCCAACTGCAGCGCGGCGTTGCGAAGCTCGCGACCTCGATTGACGCCGGCGAGACCCGCCTCGGCGAACATCACGTCGCGCAGAAAATGCTCGATGAAGTACGCCTTGCCGCGACCGGCCGCACCGGCACTGACGGAATCCGGCGCCATGGCAAATCCCCGCCCAATCGCGGACATCAACCGGTCGATGGGCGTGCCTTCCTGCGTGCCGCTGGTGAAGTAAACACCGCGCAGCAACAGCCGGCCATCGAAACGCGTGGCGGCGAACACCTCCGTCACGAAAGCAGCGATGAAATTGCGCAGGCCCGCCACCTGCTGAGGGAAGGCGAACACCGCCGTGCGCCGCCGCGTGTCGCGCTCCTCTTCCATGCGGCCGAACAGGCGTTGATTGAGGCGTTCGACCAATGCATTGAATTCCGCTTGAAAATCCTCGGCGGCGGTGCCCGCGGAACTGCGCTCGGGCGAGAACGTCATCCCCCAGACCTGGGCGCGGCCCTCCGCGCTCAAGTCGTCAAAATATTCTGTGAAGCCTGAAATGAGGTCGCATTTCGTCACCAGCAAATATACGGGCAGGCGAACTTTGAGGTGCTTGTTCAGCTCATCCAGCCGACGCCGAACCGCCGCGACGTTGGCCTCGCGCTCCTGCGCGGTGTTGGTCATTAGATCCGAGGCGCTCAAGGTCACGATCACGCCATTTAAGGGGCGCCGCTTGCGGTACTTCGTCAGCAAGTTGAGGAATTCGCCCCAGCCCGCGCTGTCCGCGGACTCATCCGAATCCTGCGTGGTGTAGCGGCCGGCGGTATCGAGCAGCACGGCCTCGTCCGTGAACCACCAGTCGCAATTGCGCGTGCCGCCGACCCCGCGCAACGCTTCGCGCCCAAAGCGCTGCTCCAGCGGGAATTTCAAGCCGGAGTTGATGAGCGCGGTCGTCTTACCGGAACCGGGGGGGCCGATGATGACGTACCAGGGCAACTCGTACAGATTCTTGCCGCCGCCCGGAGATTTTTTCAGCGCCGCTACCGCTTCCTCGAAGCGTTCACGCAGTTGCAGCGCTTCACGGCTGGCGCCCTCCCGTGTTGGGGGGGCCTTCTGGGCGACCACAGCCTGCGCCAGCTTGGCGCTCGCGCGGCTCGCCCGCCACACCTTGAGCAGCAGCGACAACACCCACAGTGCCACCAATATCCCGATGGCGATCAGCCGCGCAAGCACCGGCTCCAGCGGCTTGAATTCGGCGAATGCAAAGTAAGGACCCGCATACCAGATGAATAAGGACAGCAGCAGCAGGCCGATGAAAACCAATACGCCGCGACGCTTGAAGAATTTGAACACGACGCGCTAACCCTCGCCGACGTGGACGATTTCCACGCGCCGGTTGCGGGCGCGGTTCTCAGGTAGCGAGGGCGGTTTGTAGCGCGGCTCGGACTCGCCGACGCCGCTGCTTTGAATCCGCGCCGCGCTGTCGATGGTCAGCGAGAGCAACTTCACCACCTCAGTCGCGCGAGCACGCGACAATTCGAAATTGTCCTGAAATTTCAGAGAGCGCAACGGCTGATCGTCGGTGTGGCCTATGACGAAGACCTGTCCCCGAACTTGGTTTAGCGCTCGCGCGATGCGCTGCAGAGTCGCTTGGTACTTTGGATTCAACTTCGCACTGCCGGAGCCGAACAGGTCCGAGGCCACCAAAGTGACCACGGTCTGATTGCCACGCTCCTCGACGCTGAGCGCGCCGGCCACTTCGTCGTCATGCAGCAATTGCTTCAGCCGCGGCGCGGCCGACGGTGCGGCGGTCACCGGGGCTTGCGCCAACCCGATGTGGGCCAACCGCTCGTTGACCGGCGCGGCCAGTGCGCTTAAGCGAGCGTGGTAATAAATGAAAGCAGCCGTCAGCACGACCAGTGTGAAAGCGCCCACCACCCACCACGGCACGTAGCGAATTACCGGATTGCGCCGGTCCTGCATGCCGCGCCAATGCAAGGAGATCTCCGGCGCGGGCACGCCGCGGTATTCCCGGATCCGGCGGAAGAGATCAGCCTGAATTTCCGCGAGGCGTGCGTGCCCGCGATCGACATTGCCGTATTTGCCGCTGAAGCCCAGTGTCAAGCATACGTACTGTAGTTCCATCAGATCGATGTGGCGCGCTGGATCGCCGGCGATTTTCTGCAGCATGTCGAAGAACTTTTCGCCGCCCCAAGTTTCACGGTGCAGAGTGACCAGCAAGCTCTGGCCGCCCCAGTCGCTCTGCCCGCCCCACGGCGTGCTCAACACCGCCTCATCCAACGCGGAACACAAGACGTAGCGCGCCGCGAGCACGGTCTCGGTCGCCACGCCGCTGGCGCGCGCGCGTTCCTCAAATTCGCGCACCTGCTCGAGCGCCTGGCGGCGCAGTCCGGCAATGTCAGGATTGCTCAACGAGGTACGCAGACGCCCCATCAAAATAAGCAGCGGACTGGCCGCTTGCAGCAGTGGGTTTAGCCCCGCAGCGGAGAAATCCCGCACGGCTGCCGCTGCGGGCTGCCGGCTTGGCGCCGGTGACGGTGCGTAAGCACGCGGTTCAGGACTGGCCGCACGCTCCGCGCCGCGCTTGCCCGCGCCCGGGCGCGGGCGAAATACCGTCGCATCGCGCGGCGCAAAGGGATCGTCGGTGCTGTCCTTCCCCATCCTTAGAGCCCTCAGCCGCGAATCGCCCACAACTCCATCTTCAAGCCCGGAAACTCGCCCGCCACGTGCATGCCGATGCCGCCCGACGCCGCCAACTGGCCCCACCATTCGCCGCTCTGATCCAACTCGAAATACACGAATCCGGCGTGATAGGGAATCTGCCGCGGTGCCACCGGTACCGCCTGCATCGTGATTCCCGGCAATCCCAGGTTCACCTGATCGCGGATCTTCTCCGCCGGCGCGATTTTTATCTGTGCGGGAAAGTGCTTGCGCAGCTCTTCGCTGGGCATTTCGGCGCGTACCGCCAAGACGAATACGGCCGACTGGTACAGGCTGCGGTCGGCCACAACCGCCAGGCTAAAGCCGTACTTCTTCGGCTCGATCGGAATGGAGATGGCGGACTGATCGAGCACCGTACCGAAAGCCGCACGCAGCGCGGCTATGACGGGCTCGAAACTTTCACGCAATTTCTCGTGCTGGTAGGCCGGCAGCGATACGGGACGCTTTGACGTGCTGGTGAAGGTCGCGAGTTCGCCGGCAATTGAAATGCAAAACTGATAAAGATCTGCCGGGTGCACCAAGCCGCCGTTCACCAAGTGCGTCGCCAGCGGCTCGTAGCGGTTGATCGCTTGCAGCATCAAGAACTCGGCAATTTCGGCTGCGCCGCCCCGACCCGTGCCTGAGACACGTCCGGCCAAGGCTTCACCGCGTTGATGCAGCAATCCTTGCAGCTCGATCATGAAAGTCGCCAGCACCGGCGCAGCATGTGCATCGAGCACGGTCGGAATGAATGCTTCGTCCAAGACGACGCGCTGATCCGCGCGCCTCTCCGTGATCTGCGCAATCGGCACGCGTGCGTAGCCTTCGATCGGTTCATGCGACAGCATCAGACGCGTGCGCAGCGGCGCCACTTCGAGCAACGCCGAGCCGCCTGCATCCGACGCCGTATCGCGTATCTCGAACTCGCGAATCGAATGGCGCACAACGCCCTCTTGCGCGGCAGCCCGGTCGACTTCGAAGCTGCTGGGCTGTCGCACCGGCACAGCCAGGTAGACGATTTCGTCGCGCACATTGGAGGCAATATCCAATGGTTCCGGCAAGGATTCATCGTCCGGCATGCGAAACGGCGTACCGTCCGGGAACACCCCGGTCACGCGCCGCAAACCAAACTTGCCAATGGCCAGCAAGTCGCGCTCGATCTCGAGCTCGACGCTTCCCCATGAATGCGCACGTAGCGCGCTGCATCGCGTCTCTAGAAACCGTTCGATGAAACGACTCTGCTGCTGGAAATGCTGCGGCCTAAGGAACAGCCCCTCGGACCACAAAACTTTGTTATAGGCCGACATGGTTCACTCAGCGCTCACCGTGACGCTGGCGCGAGAGGCCGACACGTTCAGCTTCTTCTTCTTCGCGATGCCCGCCAGGCCTTTATCCTGCGAGCCGATCTCGGCGCGCCAAACAGCATCGCGGATGTTTCGATAGCCCGCGGCGACCCCGACGAACCGTGCATCCAGCGACAGCTGGTAATCAACCACCTTTTGCGCACCGGGGGCTACTTCGAACTCCTGACGCGAAATCAACGACGTAGCCAGGGTTGCTTGCTCCTTATCGTAAAGGGCGAAGAAATCCGCGTCCTTGAAGGCGGCATCATCCTTCAATTGATAAACCCTGATCACAATGGGCGATGGCCGGTTTTGCCCGTCGGGGTTCGCATCGGCGCTGACTGCGACGCTGAGTTTCAAGACTTGGGGTTTCGGGGGTGCCGACTTGCAGGCCGTCAGGGTCAGGCAGCTCGCCAACAAAAGTGCGATCGGAAGTGTCCGAAATGTCCGTGCCATAGGTTGCATCTACTTGCGCTCCGCGCGATTCGCAGCTTTGAGCCGCGCCAGCTGTTCTTCATAAGCTTTCGCGAAATCGTCTCCGAACAAATGCCGAAAGCTAGAGTCTGCATCCTTGACCATATCATGGAATCTGTTGCGATAAAGTTCCCAATACTTCGCCTTGGGACCGCCGCCCAAGAAATTCGCGCTCTTTGCCAGGGGGTCGAAATCTTTCTGCAATCGGTCCGGATCGAACTCCGCGAGCATGGCCTCGTAGGCAACCCGCACGCCGGCCAGCATGGCCATCTGATGATTGCGCACATCGAGAAACGCATCCTCGAAGGCTTCCACGGGTCCAAGGTACGCAGCATTGCGCTTGACCAGCAGATTATGCAAAGCATCTTCCACGTTGACCGAAAATTTGAGCGGATTGTTGTCGGCTTGTTTGTAGGTCGTCATGCGCATGCGAAATTCGTCTTTGATTTTATTGCGCGCCTGCAGAACATCCATCAATCCCGCCACCACAACCCGCAAGATCTGGCCGAATTGCTGCGACAGTTCCGGCGTCACCCGTACATCATCGAGGCCGGCCGCCTTCAGCATC
>DATHFW010000193.1:0-5778 GCA_035317945.1 Steroidobacteraceae bacterium
TTCAGCGGCTTCCAAGGCGAAAGCACCTCGCCGACGGTTCTCTTGCTGATTCACCACGGCCTGCACGTGGAGCTGCATGTGGACCGTACTCACTATATCGGCCGCGACGATCCGGCCGGCATCAGCGACGTCGTGCTGGAAGCGGCGATTACGACCATCCAAGATTGCGAAGATTCGGTCACCGCCGTCGACGCGGACGACAAAGTCCACGTTTATCGAAACTGGCTGGGATTGATGACGGGCAGTCTCGAGGCGCGCGTCGAGAAGGGCCACAGCCCGATCATCCGCCGCTTGAATGCCGATCGCCGGTATCAAACGCCGGGCGGCAAGAATCTGATCCTCCCGGGGCGAAGTCTCATGTTGATACGCAATGTGGGTCATCACATGCTTACCCGTGTGGTAACGCTGGACGGTGCCCCGATTCCGGAGACCTTCATCGACGCGGCCGTGACCGTGCTGATCGCAGTGCATGACCTTCGCGGCGAGGATGCGCGGCGCAACTCCCGCGCCGGATCTGTTTATGTCGTCAAACCCAAATTGCATGGGCCCGAGGAAGTCGCCTTTGCGGATGAGCTTTTTGGCGCGGTTGAGGATCTTCTCGGGCTGCCGCGCAACACGGTGAAAATCGGCATCATGGACGAGGAACGCCGCACCAGTGTGAATCTCACGGAATGCATTCGCGCCGCTCGCCAACGCGTCGCTTTCATCAATACCGGCTTTCTCGACCGCACCGGCGATGAAATTCACACGTCCATCGAGGCCGGCGCCGTCCCGCGAAAGAGCGAACTCAAAAAAGCCGTTTGGCTCGATGCTTATGAACGGCAAAACGTCGACATTGGATTGGCCTGCGGACTGCGAGGCCACGCGCAAATCGGCAAGGGGATGTGGGCCATGCCTGACCTCATGGCCGACATGCTGAAAACCAAGATAACGCACCCGCTGGCCGGCGCGAACACGGCCTGGGTGCCCTCACCCACCGCTGCGACCTTGCACGCCCTGCATTATCACAAAGTCGATGTCGCTGACGTGCAAACCAAGCTTGCCAAGCGGACGCGGGCTTCCTTGGACGAGATTCTGACGCCCCCGCTGGTCGCCGCGCCGCAGTGGAGCGTTTCGGAAGTCGAGGAGGAACTCAACAACAATGCGCAAAGCATCTTAGGCTACGTGGTGCGCTGGATCGACTCCGGCGTGGGCTGTTCCAAGGTTCCCGACTACTACGATGTGGCGCTGATGGAGGATCGGGCTACCTTGCGAATCTCGAGCCAGCATGTCGCGAACTGGCTGCTCCATGGCATCTGCTCCCGCGAACAGGTAATGACGGCGCTGAAGAACATGGCCCGGGTGGTGGACCAGCAGAACGCATCGGATCCGACCTATCGGCGCCTTGCAGAGAATTCTGAAAACAATGTGGCCTTCAAGGCGGCTTGCGATTTGATTTTCGAGGGGCGCGAACAGCCCAACGGCTACACCGAGGTTATTTTGACCGCCCGCAGAATCGAGCGAAAGGCGCAAGCCGCTTAACGCGGCGCATTGCGAAAGTGTCGAGCGCCGCGCAACGCCAGCACCATGCTGGCGATGAGCGCCAGGTAGCCGCCGACTCCCACTGAAATATGTCTCGCCACCAAGCCGCTGCCGTGGTGCACGAGATCGTTGGCAAACCGGATCAAGTTGCCGGCGGCGCGCCCGGCATCGCCCGATGTGGCAAACAATTCGCTCGACGTCCTCGAATACAGCAGCGCGCCGCATAGCGCCATCAGAATCAATGGCGCCAGGTAGGCCAGCCAGTTCGCCCGCGCACGGTGCCAGTGGGGCAGCAAGGGCGCGAGCAAACATACAATACATAGCAGGCCGAATAGGATCCTGTGAATCGATCCCTGAATCCCAAAAAAGAGCCGAGTCGGATCGGCGATCACCGCCGACAGGTCGAAGAAGCGCACGCCGTGTTGCAGGGACCCCAAGGTTACTACCAGGGTGTCGATCAGGAACCAGCCGAAGAAAATGCAAAGAAGTGCAAATTTGCTCGCTGTTTCGAGCTGGGCCGCCGCCCGCGTCAGATTTGAGAGTAACGTCGGCCGGCCGGCAGACTGCAAATTACTGGGCGTGTCCATGGTACGTCCCGCCTGCGCCATTGCGATACTTTGGGAGCACGATTCTAGCGTGATAAGCTCACATAAAATATAAGAGAGCTGCTAATTGCAGAAACTCCCTCCTTTGACCCGCACTCGGGCGGCGGCAATCGCCGCTCTGGTCGGCATGTATTTTGCCGGATGCCAAACCGTCGAGCAGAAGTACGGCGACGAAGCCTGGTACCAGAAAAGCAAGGAAGCCTCTACCAAGGCCGTCGAGGTCACGACGACGGCCGCAACCAAGGCCGCCGAAGTGACGTCCACCACTGCTTCCAAAGCCTACACGCGAATGCAGCAGTATCTTGCCGAAAAGGACGTGTTGAAGACTTTTTATGATGCGGGCGAGCACAGCGAGACCGCCGTATTGAGCGTGCTGCATAAATCTGGCATTGCAAAACAGCCGCCGCCGGCTGTACCGCCGTCCGGCGGCGCAGCTCGGCCGCCGAAGCATGCGCCGCCCCCAGCGCTCACCACGATACCTGAGCAGTATTCGGGTTCGATGCGCTGGCCACTGGACGCCTACATCGTCAGTTCCGAATACGGCGAACGCTGGGGCAAAGTGCACAAGGGCATGGACATGGCGGCGCATGTGGGTGAACCGGTCTACGCCATTGCCGACGGTGAGGTCATCTATGCCGGTGATGGATTGCGCGGCTATGGCAATGTGGTGATATTGCGGCACGATCGAAAGACCAGTTCGCTGTATGCCCACAATAGCGAACTGAAGGTCAAGCAAGGCGATCAAGTGACCAAGGGGACGCTCGTGGCTTTGCTTGGCAACACGGGCCATTCCACTGGTCCTCACGTGCATTTTGAGATTCGCGATGGCGATGCTGCGGTGAATCCGAGAAACGTGCTGCCCAAATCGAAGCTTGGGGTATTGGACGATCCGGCAAGGACACCGGTTGCGCGCAATCTCTCCTATGCGCCCAATTGAGATGCCAGTTCCAGTGTCGTGCGGCAGAACAGATCGACCGGCATCTTTGGGGTGCTTTCGCTGAGCCCGGGATGCTCCTCAGGCCGCGCAATGAAGGCAGTTCGCAAGCCGCTCTCGGCCGCCGCCCTCAAATCGCTGCCGTGAGCGGCGCACATCATGCACTCGCCCGCCTCCAGGGCTAACGCGTCTGCCGCGGCAAGATAAACCGCGGCTTGGGGCTTGAAGTCTCGCGCAGTGTCGGCGCCGAGTATCGCGTCCCAACGAAAATCGTTCCGCCGCGCCAAATCGCACATGAGCGCCGTGTTGCCATTGGACACGGGGGCGATCAGGAAGCGCTGCCGCAGCCTCGACAGAGCAGGCTGCACATCCGGCCACGCGTCAAGGCGATGCCATGCCAGGGTGAGCTCGTTCAAGGCCGCTTCCGTCAGTTCATCGATGCCAAAACGCGGCAGAATCCTCTTCAGCGTTTGACGATGCAGCACGTCGAGCTTGGTATAGGCGAGCCGGCCCGAGCGCACCTCTTCCATGGCCGGTTGATATTGCTCGCGCCAGGCATCGGCAAGAGCCAGCCAGTCGAGCGAAAGTCCCAACGGCTTCAACACCGATTCCGCTTCGCGCGCGACTCCGGATCTCCAGTCAACCAGCGTGCCGAAGACATCGAAGAACAGTGCCTTGACGCCGCCCGCACTCATTCGCTGACTATCGCGAGTCCTGCGGCAGCCTTGCGATGTTGCCGCCCTTCATGACGAAGGCGACACGCTCCACGGCCGTTATGTCCTCCAATGGAGAGCCGGGCACCGCGATGATGTCGGCAAAATAGCCGGGCTTGAGTTCACCGATTTGGCCCGCCCAGCCAAGCAATCGTGCGCCGTTGATCATGTCCGCCTGCAGCACGGCCAGCGGTTTCATCCCATACTTCACCATCAACTCGAGTTCTCGTGCCTGAGTTCCATGGGGGAAAGGGCCTACATCGGAGCCGACGGCAAACGGTATACCCGCTGCAATCTGCCTTTTGAACTCCTTGATCTTGTATTCAAGCATCGGGCGCTCGCGCTTCGCTCCCGCCTCCGACGCATTCATGAAATACTCGAAAATGGCAAAGGTTGGAACCGCCGGGATGTTCTTTGCCTTCATGATTCGCATGGTCTCATCGCTCAACTGGGTTGCGTGATCGATCGAGGCCACGCCCGCCTGAGCGGCGTACAGGCACCCGGGCTCTCCCGTGGCATGTACCGCGACATTGCCGCCAAAACGCGCCGTCTCGTCGATGGCCGCCTTGAGTTGGGCGACGGTGTATTGATAGGGCGTATGCAGCACCCCGTCACGCATTGAATCTGGGCCCGTCTCGTACATTTTGACGAAATCGGATCCCTCCTTGTGCTGCTGTCGAATCGCGGCGACGATCTCATCGGCGCTGTTGGCATAGGTTGCATTCGACAAGACCTGCTGCGCCGGATTGAAGCGATTGGCGTCCTCGTGGCCGCCGAGAATATCGATCGCGTTGCCGGAGATTCGAAGCCGTGGTCCTGCAATCAAGCCCTTGTTGATGGCATCTCGGACCGCGGTGTCGGCAGATCCCGCCCCTTCGGTGCCCATATCCCGTTCCGCCGTGAAGCCCGCCATCAAATCGTCTCTTGCTGCGAGAATCGCCAGAACCGTCCGTCGCGGCACCGATTCCTCGACGGTCTGCAAGTCTTCGGCGCCCGGGTGAAGAAATAGATGAATGTGAGCATCAATCAGACCCGGCAACAGCGTGGTGTCGCCCAGGTCGATGACTTGCGCGCCCGCCGGATGCGACACGGTGGCGCCCACGGCGGTGATGCGCTCCCCGACGACCAAGACTTCACCCGGCGTGATCACGTGCCCCGTGTCGATTTCCAGCAAGTGCGCTGCATGCAGCACAATGGCAGGCGGCTCGGCCTGCTGCGCCAAGAGCCGCGAATTGCCGGTGAGCGTCAGTGCCAGCGTCCAACCCAACACATATTTCGCTTTCTCGATCCTGCTGATGATCGGCCTTTTGCATGCGCTAGCCATGAATAAATCTCCGGGTATCTGGTACTCAATTCAACGGCGGGAACTTCGACGGGGGATGTCGATTCTTTGTCGCCTGCTCGTAGGCGTAGGCGAATTTTATCAGCGTGCCTTCGCTGAAGCTGTCGCCGAGAAATGTGAGCCCTGCCGGCAGCACGTCGTAGGTGTAACCCATGGGCACCGTGATTGCCGGAAAACCCGTCTGCGGCGACAAGACTTGGCTGTTGTCTCCCGCGGGACTCTTGTCATCGCCCACTTTGCGCGGAGCGTTGCTCCAGGTTGGATAGACGATCGCCTGCACTTTGTGTTGTGTCATCGCGGCGCGGATGGCGGTGCGAAACGCGATCTTCTTTTTGTTATTGTAGACATCCGGGCAAAGGGTGTGGTCCGCTTCGCTCCCGGCTTTGGCGGCGGCCGTTTGTTTCAGGCGGTTTTCGATGTACGGGAGGTATAGGCCGGACTCGATGATCTGTGCCAGATTGCCGTAGGGTGCCCCCTGCCCATGCTTGGCCAGATAGTGATTCAGATCGGATTGAAAATCGCCGCAGTAGATATCCTTGGTCAGTTCATCGAAATTCGGAATCACGAAAGGATCGACGATCTCCGCCCCTCGCGACTTCAGATCCCGAATCGCCTTCTCGGTCAGCGCTTTGATTTGCGGATCTGTGGTCGGCGAATCCAGGT
>DATHFW010000194.1:0-7854 GCA_035317945.1 Steroidobacteraceae bacterium
CCTCTATTGCCGCGCAGCGAACCGAAGTACACTAACCGGCTTTTATTAGGGTATGCGCTAACCATGTATCGTCACCTGATTGCGAGTCTCTCGTTCGCGACCCTGATCGCCGCGGCCTGCTGGGCAGCAGCGCCTGCGGCAGCCCCGGCCGCCGCTCCCGCAGCGCCGCCGGCCGTGCCCATTCCGAGTGCGCCCGACGTCGACGCGCGATCCTACATTTTGATCGACTATAAAACCGACAAAATCCTGGCCGCCAAAGATGCTACCGCCCGGATGGAGCCGGCCAGCCTCACGAAACTGATGACGGCCTACATCGTTTTCCAGGAGCTGGCAGCCGGCAAGCTGAAGGTGGAGGACATGGTCACCGTCAGCGAGCATGCGTGGCGATCGGAAGGGTCGCGCACATTCATCGAGCTGGGCAAACCCGTATCGGTTCAGGATCTCATCCTCGGGATGATCGTGCAGTCCGGCAACGATGCCACCATCGCGCTGGCCGAGCGCATCGCCGGAACCGAAGCTACCTTTGCGCAGCTGATGAATTCCACTGCCAAACGATTGAATATGGTCGGCACGCATTTCGACAACAGTTCGGGCCTGCCCTCGCCGCAGGACTACACCACTGCGCGCGACATGTCGCTGCTCGCGAGTGCGTTGATTCGCGATTATCCGCAGTACTATAAATATTATTCGATCCACGAATTCGAGCATAACGGCATCAAGCAGCAAAATCGCAATGGCCTGCTCGAGAAAGATCCCAGCGTCGATGGCTTGAAAACCGGCCACACCGAGTCCGCCGGCTTCTGTCTCGTCACCTCGGCGAATCGCGAGGGCATGCGCCTGGTGTCGGTGGTGCTCGGGTCCACCAGCATGAAGGCGCGCGAGAATGCCAGTGCCGCTCTGTTGAGCTACGGCTTCACCTTCTACGAGACCAAACTGGCGGTCAAGGGCGGCATTGCGCTCGCCTCGACGCGCGTCTGGAAAGCAGCGCAATCGCCGGACGACGTCGGCATCAAGGATGATCTGTACGTGACGCTGGCGCGCGGCCAGACCGACGTGAAAACCGCGGTCGACTTGCAGCCCAGGCTCATTGCGCCGTTGGGCCTCGATGCAAATGTCGGCACGCTGCGCGTGTTCAGCGGCGCTACGCCCCTGGCCACTCTGACTCTGCATCCGTTGAAGCCCGTGGCGGCCGGCGGCTGGTGGCGGCGCCTCATCGACACCATTCGGCTGTGGTTTGCGTGAGCGGCCCGTTACCCGTCTGTTACCTGAGCGGCAATTACCTGCCGCTCAAAGAGGCCACGGTCTCGCCCTTCGATCGCGCCTTTCTGTTCGGCGATGGGGTTTACGAAGTGGTGCCGATCTACGCATCGCGCCTGTTTCGGCTGCGCCAGCATTTGGACCGGCTGAACCGCAGCCTTGCCGGAATCCGCATGCCGCCGCCGATGACGCACGGCGACTGGGCGCATGTCTGCCAGGAATTGATCTCCCAAAATGCCGCGTATGACGGGTATCTGTACATCCAGGTGACTCGCGGCGCTGAATTCGGCCGCAATCATGCCTGGCCGGAAGGACTCAAGCCGACCTTGTTCGCGTACTGCACCGAACTGGATCCGCTGCCCGATGCGGTCCTGGAGAATGGCGTGGCTGCCGTGACCACGAAGGAGATCCGCTGGGCGCGGCGCGACATCAAGGCCACCGCGTTGTTGGGAAATATTTTGCTGAAGAAACTGGCGGCGGACGCCGGCGCGTTCGAGACCATCATGCTGGAAAACGGCGAGCTCACCGAAGGCTCCTCGACCACGGTGCACGTCGTCAAGAACGGCGTCATTCACACGCCGCCGAACAGCCATCACATTCTTCCCGGCACCACGCGCGACGTGGTGACGGAACTGGCCGATCTTTTGTCCATCCGCAACGCCAGCGCGCCGGTTTCGGAATCCGCGCTGCGCAGTGCGGATGAAATATGGCTGGCGTTCTCCACCCGCGGCGTGCTGCCGGTGACGAAACTCGATGGTGCCGCGGTGGGCAGCGGCATGCCGGGTCCGCTGTTCAAGCGGATGAGCCTCGCGTTTGCCAATTACATCCGGGAACTGAAGGATAAACCGGCTTTATGAGCGGCAGCACGGCGCAGGAATTTCCCAGCGAATTTCCCATCAAAGTGATGGGCCGCCAGGGCAGCGATCTGCGCGTCCTCACCCAAGCCATCATCGAGCGTCACGCCGGCCCCGTCACCGATTCGAGCGTGAAAACCCGCACCAGCGCGGATGGAAACTTTTTGGCGCTCACCTACATGGTGCACGCGATCAGCCGCGAGCAACTCGACGATATCTATCGCGAGTTGACGGCCTGCAAATCCGTATTGATGGCATTGTAGCCGCGCGCGGCGGCATGCGGCCCATATCCTAAGTGCCGCAGCAGGTGCGGCGTCAAGTCCTGCGCCACCGTCTGAAGGTCGGCATCGATGCCATGATCGGCGAGGCGCGTCACGCGCAAATCCCGGTAGCCGCACACATTGATGCGTTCGAAGGGCTGCGGGTCCAGCGACACATTGAGTGCCATGCCGTGATAGCACGCACCGCGGCGAATACGCAGGCCGATGCTGGCGAGTTTTGCGCCGTCGATATAGACCCCGGGCGCCTGGCGCGATCCTGAAGCGGTCAATCGCAGCTCAGCCGCGTAGGAAATGACGGCATTTTCGAGCGCGACCACCAAATCGCGAACGCCCAACTTCAGGCGCCGCAAATTCAGCAGCGGATAAATCATCAATTGACCGGGACCGTGATACGTCACCTGACCGCCGCGATCGATTTGCACCACCGGAATGTCGCCCGGCGCCAGCAAGTGTTCGCGGCTGGCGTTCAGCCCCAAGGTAAACACGGGTGGATGTTCGACGAACCATATTTCGTCGGCAGTGCCATCCTGCCGCTCGTCGGTAAATTTCTGCATCGCCCGCCAGGTCGGCTCGTACGGCGCCGACCCGAGGTAGCGAATCAGCGGTTCATGGCCGGGCGCTGTGCTCACGAGGGCTTTAGCCCCCGACGGCTTTGGCGGCAAGCTTGGCGTTATCCAGTCCCGCATTGTTGCGCGCCAGCGCTTGTTCCGCGCGATAGCTCGATCGCACCAACGGACCCGACACGCATTCCAGAAAGCCCAATTCCAGCGCCCAGTCCCGGTACCGGTCGAATTCCTGCGGAGTGACGAATCTCTCCACATTCAAATGATTCGGCGTGGGGCGCAGGTATTGCCCCAAGGTCAACACATCGACCCCTGCCGCGCGCAGGTCCACCAAGGTCTCGCGAATCTCTGCATCCGTCTCGCCCAAGCCAAGCATCAAGCTGGTCTTGGTGAGCACATGCGGTTGATAGGCCTTGGCCGCCTTCAGCACGCCGATGGTCTGCTCGTACCCCGCCCGCGGGTCGCGTACCGGATGCGTCAAGCGCCTTACGGTCTCGACGTTCTGCGCAAACACATCCAATCCCGAATCGAGCACGGTCTGCACATCGCGCAGGACGCCTTGAAAATCCGGCGTCAGTGCTTCGACTGCGGTACCGGGGTTGCGGCGCTTGATGGCGCGGATGGCGGCGGCGTAGTGCGCAGCGCCGCCGTCGCTCAAGTCGTCGCGGTTTACCGAGGTGAGCACCACATACTTGAGCCGCATCAGCTCGACCGACTTGGCCACGTTGTCGGGCTCTTCCGCATCCAGCCAGCCGCGCGGGTTGCCCGTGTCCACCGCGCAGAAGCGGCACGCACGCGTGCACACCGCGCCCATCAGCATGATGGTGGCCGTTCCCGCGTTCCAACATTCACCGATGTTCGGACACTTCGCCTCTTCGCACACCGTGCTCAAGCGATGCTCGCGGACTATTTGTTTGACGGCGCCGAAGGCGGCGCCCGTGGCCAAGGGCGCGCGCAGCCACGCCGGCTTTCGCTGGGCCGCGCCGGGAGCCGGCGACTGTTTGACGCCGTCTTTGATGGCCGTAAAGCCTTGCGCCGTGGTGTATTTCTCGCCGCTGCGCGCCGGCCGCGGATCAGGCGTTATGGGGATGCCTTTGAACTCGGACATACCCCAATTGTACTCTAGGAGCCCTAAGCGGGGATTTCCTTCATTTCACACGGGTGTCGACGGCGATCCAATTGACTTCCCAGGTCTTGCCGCCGTCGTCCGAGAACGACTGTTCGAAGCGGCACGAATCGGCCGTGATATCCGACCAGACATTGCGCACCAGAATGGTTCGGCCGTTGAAAGATTCCTGATCGAAGAATTCGCCGCGGCCGTCCTTGAATTCCCCGATGGTGGGCACGCTCAAAGTTCCACTCTTGACGTTGGCCGTATTGAGGCTCCACTGCCGCGACTGCGGGTCGTAGAGGCGCAAGGACAGGACTTCGAGATGCCCGGATGCGGCATCGGTTTCAAGCTCAGCCAAATTAGCCCGGCCGTTCCAGACCTTGCGCACCACCGTGGTGCCGTTGAGCTCCACCCAGGTGGTCGAGCCGCTCAACGGATGCACGAGACGCTTTAAGTGGGTTTTCCATACCCCGATCTCGAAGTCGAAATCATGCTGGCCGTCGCGCAGCGCCGCGACGCTCGGTCCCTGTCGTGCCACCGCTGCCGGCGATGAATGCTGCGCTGGCTGTGCCTGCTGTGCCTGCGCCGGTATCGGCACCAGGAGCCCTGAACCCCCGATGAACAAGCCTGCCTTCATGCAATTGAAGAAATTCATGGCGGCAGCGTGCCGCATGCTATGGTCTTTTAAAAGGTCCACTATCCGTGTCATTCGTCATACCACTTTTGAATGATCGCGAACCGCTTTCGCGGCAGATCTACCTGTGGTTTCGCCAAGCGATTTTGCGGCGCACGCTGAGCAGTGCCGAGCGGCTGCCCTCGACGCGCGAGCTGGCCGAGCAACTGCACGTTTCGCGCACCGTCGTCGTGCTGGCCTATGAGCAGTTGCTTGCGGAAGGATTCGTGGTGGGCCGTGCGGGTTCCGGCACCTACGTCGCGAACGTCCTTGCCGCGGGGCGCGCGGGCTCCGGCGCCAGCCGCGTCAAGGTGCGATTGTCCCGTTACGGCCGCGCAGTCGGTGCGGCGGCGAAGATCAACTTCCCGGGCGGGCGGGCGCCGCAGTTGCGCTACGATTTTGTCTACGGCCGCAGCGACGTCGAAGTCTTTCCCTTCGAGATGTGGCGCCGCATGTTGTTGCGCAATGCCCGCAAGGCCTCGGTGCGCGCACTCGACTATGGCCCCACGGGCGGCAGCGTCGCGCTTCGCGAAGCGATTTCGGTTCACCTGCGGCGCTCGCGCGCGGTGATTTGCGATCCGTCGCAGGTGATCGTCGTCAGCGGCTCGCAGCAGGCATTGGATCTGGTCGCGCGCGTGCTGATAGACCGGGGTGATCGCATCGCGATCGAGGACCCCTGCTATCAGGGCACCCGGGAAGTCCTGCGTACCGCCGGAGCGCGCATCGTGCCGATCGCCGTCGATCGCGATGGCTTGAATCCGGCCAAGCTGCCTGAGGGCACGCGCATGGTATTCGTCACGCCATCGCATCAGTTCCCAACGGGCGCGATTCTTTCGCTGCCGCGCCGCTTGAGCCTGGTTGATTGGGCCCGGCGCATGGACACCTTGGTGGTGGAGGATGACTACGACGGCGAATACCGCTATGAGGATCAGTCCCTGCAATCCCTGCAGGGCTTGGATGCCGAGGGGCGCGTCATTTATATCGGCACTTTTTCGCGCACCATCTTCTCTTCGCTGCGTATCGGATACCTAGTGGTGCCCAAACCGCTGATTTCCGTATTCACTTCCGCCAAATGGCTTTGCGACCGGCACACCGCGACGCTGGAACAAGAAACGCTCGCGGAGTTCATTACCAGCGGCCTGTACGAACGTCACTTGCGGCGCGTGCGGCGCAGAAATGCCGCGCGCCGCGCAGCATTGCGCGACGCCATCGCCAAGTACCTGGGCGACCGCGTCGACGTGACGGGTTTCGGGGCCGGAGCTCATGTCGTGCTGTGGCCGTCCTCGCGCCTCACCGAGGCCGGCGTGATTGCGCGAGCCGCGTCCCTCGGCGTCGCCGTCTACGGCATATCCCCGTACTTTTTGACGCCGCCTACGGCCAAGGGACTGATGCTGGGGTATTCGCGCATGAAAGAGGCCGACATCCGCGAAGGCGTCCGCCGCTTGAGTGAAGCACTCTGACGCTCAAGGCGCGGGCGACCGGCCGTTCAGCGCGGCCAGCCTCTCGGGCGTGCCGACGTCTTCCCACGGCCCCTTATACGACTGCGCGGAACAGCGCCCCGCGGCCATCGAACGCAGCATCAGAGGTTTCAGCGGAAACACGCCATCGACGCAATCGGCAAAGAACGCTGGGCGATAAACGGCAACGCCGGAAAACGTATAGAGCTCGGCGGCCACCTCTTGAGCCTCGCCCTGCTCGATGCCGAAATCGCCCTTCAGGTAGCTCGGATTGGGCACCAGCACGAGATGCGCATCGTGATGGGCATCCAGCGCCAAGGTCTCGAACGGAAAATCGGTATAGATATCGCCGTTGACGACGGCGAACGGTCCCGGCGACAGCTGCGTGAGCGCGCGAAAGATGCCGCCGGCGGTTTCGAGCGCGCGAGGCGTTTCTTCGCTGTACCTAATGGTCGCGCCGTAGCGTGTGCCGTCGCCCAAATAGCCGCGGATTTGCGAGCCCAGCCACGCCAGGTTGATCACGATACGATCGATGCCGGCGCTCACCAGGCGAACCAGGTGGCGCTCGATCAAGGGTTGGCCGTGCACCCGCAGCAAGGGCTTGGGCGTCACGTCGGTCAACGGCCGCATACGTTCGCCCCGCCCCGCGGCCAGGATCATTGCCGTGCGCGGGCGCTCCGGCAAACTCACGCCAGCGCGCGCTGCTGCGCGTTCTTGAACAGCGGGTCGATGCGCCTGGCGATGAAGGCGGCGAATGGCGCGGTTTCGGCATAACTCAAAGCAGTGTCCCGCGCATAGTCGAGCACGCGCGGCAGGTCTTTGAGGTATTGCGGCTTGCCGTCCCGATAGAACAGTCGCGCAAATATTCCCAGCACCTTGATATGCCGTTGCAAGCCGACCAGATCGAACCAGCGCATGAATTCGGCGGCATCCCCGGGCAACGCAAATCCGGCTTCCAGCAATTTCTCGCGGTATTCGAGAACCCATGCGCGCACTCGCGCCGGCGGCCAGGCGATGTAGCAATCCTTGAGCAGCGACGCCAAATCGTAGGTCACGGGACCCCACACGGCGTCTTGGAAATCCAAAATACCGGGATTATCTTGCGCCGTGACCAAGAGATTGCGCGAATGATAATCGCGATGCACGAAGGTGGCCGGCTGCGCGGCCGCGGCCCGAACCAGACTCGCGAACAGCTCATCCAGCATGGATCGTTCCTGCGCGTCGATGGTCACCTCGAGGTGGCGGCGCAGGAACCATTCCGGCATGAGTTCCATTTCGCGCATGAGCAAGGCCCGATCGTATCGGGGCAAATCCCCGGATATGGCCGCATCGGCCGTTTGCATGGTTCGCAGTGCCGCCAGCGCGTCGGCGTAAAGCCGGTCCGCGGCCTCCGCCTCGGGCAGCTCATCGAGGTACTGCCTCGAGCCCAAATCGGACAACAACAAAAACCCGCGGTGCATGTCGCGCGCCAGCACGATGGGCGCGTTGAGGTTCATGCCGCCCAACATTCGCGCCACCTTGAGGAAGGGAGCCGAATCTTCCTTGTCGGGCGGCGCGTCCATAACAATGTAGCTGTCCGCGCCCCGCGTCACACGAAAATATCGGCGAAAGCTAGCATCGACGGAGGCCGGCGCGATGACGCTGCCGGCAAATCCCAA
>DATHFW010000195.1:0-6967 GCA_035317945.1 Steroidobacteraceae bacterium
GCCGGAACGTTGGGTGCGCGACACCCCGATACACACGCAAACACTGTCGCTGGTGGGCAGCATCGCCGAAGAGCATGCCTTGAGTCCGCTGCTTTTGGACTAGCTTGTTTTGCATTGGCTCATTGCCACGGTAAACGATCCAGATCCAGGTTTCCGCCGCTTAAGATGATGCCGATGTTGGCGTCCGTTACCGCGAGACGCCCTTCGACCATTGCCGCATAGCTGACCGCGCCGGAAGGCTCCACCAAGAGCTTCATGACCTCCCAAATCCTGCGCATGGCTTGGACGATCGACTCTTCGCGCACCGTGACGATGTCATCGACCAGGCGAATGATTTCCGCAAAGGGTTTCTCTCCCAACGACGTCTTGAGGCCATCGGCAATGGTTCGCGGCTCGATCATGGGGATGATCTGACCCGCCTTGAGCGAACGCGCGGCATCATCCGCTCCGGCGGGTTCGACGCCGACCACGCGCACGCCGGGCTTGATGTCTTTTGCCGCGACGGCAACTCCGCTGAGCTGTCCACCGCCGCCGACCGGGCAGAGGATCACATCGAGTTGCGGCACATCTTCGAGCAGCTCGATGGCCGTCGTGCCCTGCCCCGCCATGACGCGCAAATCGTCATAAGGGTGAATGAACGCCGCGCCGGTTCGCTCCATCACTTGGCGGGCGGTGGATTCACGCGCGGCCAACGTCGGTTCGCACAGAACGATATCGCCGCCATAGCGGCGCACCGCAGCCTGCTTGGCGAGGGGCGAGTTGTTGGGCATCACGATATAGGCCGGAATACCGCGCAGCGTCGCGGCCCGCGCCAAGGCTGCCGCGTGATTGCCCGAGGAATGAGTGACGACGCCCTTGGCCGCCTCCGCATCGGTCAGCAAGAACACGGCATTGGTGGCGCCGCGTGCCTTGAACGCCCCCGCCTTCTGCAGGTTCTCGCATTTGAAATACAAACGGTTCCCCGCCATCCCGTCGAGCACCTGGCTGGTCATCACGGGGGTGCGGTGAACCTTCCCGCGGATGCGTTCATGCGCCTCACGGATCAACTGCATGGTCAGAGCGGGCTTCGGCTGTGGGCTACGTGTATTCATAAACTCTGTGCTAAAAGTACGAAATGAAATCCCGCCTCACATGGTTTGTCGTCATTGCCATGATCGCCGGGCCGCTATTTGGATTGTTCCTGCACCAAACTCTTGGCAGCAGCCCTGCCGCCGACAGCGCCGCGGCAGGTTTGTCGCTGGTCACCACGAGTTTCTTGCGCCTCATCAAGATGATCATAGCGCCATTGGTGTTCGCCACGCTCGTCGTCGGAGTGGCCCGCATGGAGGGCGCTGCCTCGATAGCGAGAAGCGGCGCGAAAGCCTTGGGGAGGTTCGTCGCGGCGACGATGATTTCGATGACCATCGGTGTCGTGGCGGTGCAGTTGTTCAAGCCCGGATTTGGCCTTTCCGCATCCGCCGCTGCTTCCGGCTCGAGCGCCGCCGGCCCGCTGCAGCTCAAGGACATGCTGGAGCACATCATTCCCAGCTCCATCGTCCAGGCCATGGCCAACAACGAAGTGCTGCAAATTGTGGTGTTTTCCGTGCTATTTGGCGCCGCAGCCTCCAGTTTGGGCGCGAAGGTCAAGCGGCTCATCGATGCGATTGACGAGATTGCGGCGGTCATACTGAGGATGACGCGCTACGTCATGGCATTGGCGCCGATTGCGATCTTTGCCGCTCTGGCCGCCACGGTCTTGAGCCAGGGCGCGAGCGTCCTATTGGTGTATGCCAAGTTCATCGGCAGTTTCTACATCGCTCTTTTGATTTTGTGGGCTTTTTTCGCCGGCGCCCTGTACATCAGCATCGGGCGGCGCACCGTGCGACTGCTGGAGGAGATTCGCTCGCCGCTGCTCCTGGCCTTCGCAACGGCCAGTTCCGAGGCAGCCTATCCGCAGACGCTGGAACGCCTGGAAGCTTTTGGGGTCAGCACGCGCATCGCCTCCTTCGTTCTGCCGCTGGGATATTCCTTCAATCTGTGCGGATCCGCGATGTACTGCGCGTTCGGCGTGTTGTTCATCGCTCAAATCTATCGCATCGATCTGGGCGTGCATCAACAGATCATGATGCTCCTAATTCTCATGGTCACGAGTAAAGGCATAGCCGGCGTACCGCGCGCCGCCTTGATGGTCATCGCCGCATCGTTGAGCTACTTCGGATTACCGGAGCAAGGATTGGTGTTCGTCATCGCCGTGGATCACGTCCTCGATATGGGGCGCACCGCCACCAACGTCCTCGGCAACGCCGTCGCTTCGACGCTGGTCGCAAAATGGGAAGGCGAATTGACGGATAGTGCTCCGTATTTAGAGAGTGCTAGCCGCGCCCGGAACTGAATACGGCCAGCATGTCCTCTTCTTCTTCCTTGGGCGGCTCCGCGTCGTTGCGCAGCAATTTCACGATTTCGTCGGCAGACATGGGGCGCGCGAATAAGAAACCCTGCCCCACCGTGCAACCCAACCTTCTCAAGATCTCCACCTGCTGATATGCCTCGATGCCCTCGGCGATCACTTCGATGTGCAAGTGCCGGGCAATCGCAATGATGGCGCTCACGATGGCCAGGTCGCTCGAATCAGTGACCAGGTCTCGAACGAAGCTGCGGTCAATCTTCAGCGCGTCCACCCGCCAATTCTTCAGGTAGCTCAAGCTCGAATAGCCGGTGCCAAAATCGTCGATGGCAATCTTGATTCCCAAATCGCGCAGGCGCGCCATCGTGTCCTGGCGATTCTCGCCCGCCGGGGAATGCGAATCGAACACGGCGCGCTCAGTCATCTCCAGCTGCAGCATCTCGGGGCGCAGGTTATGCGACTTCAACAACGTCGATATGGTCGACTGCAGCTCGCCCCTTTGAAGCTGCGCCGGCGCGACGTTCAAAGAAACCGGCACCAGCGGGATGCCTGCCGCGCGCCACGCGCTCATGGTCTGCAGGGTTCGATGCAAAACGAAGTTGCCCATGGGTACGATCAATCCGGTTTCTTCGGCTACCGGAATGAATTGGTCAGCGGGAATCATGCCATGGACAGGATGCGACCAACGCATCAAGGCCTCGAGTCCGACAATCTTTCGCGTGATCAAATTGACGAACGGCTGGTAGTGCACGTCCAGCTGCTTGAGTCGAAGGGCTTCGCGCAGCGACGCCTCGACAGCCACGCGGTGCTTGAGTTTGCGGTTCATGGCGTGACTGAACATTTGCACGTTGTTTCGGCCGCGATCCTTGGCCTGGTACATCGCCGTGTCCGAATGCTTGAGCAGCTCGCCCATATCGGCGCCGTCGCGCGGATATAGACTGACGCCGACGCTGCCGGTCGTCTGCAATGAATGGCGATCGATGACGATCGGCCGGTTCAGCGTCTCGATGATACGGCCCGCGCCCAACGTCACCTCGTCGTAATTCTCGACATCGCGAAACACGACGACGAACTCATCGCCGCCCATGCGGATGACCACATCCGCGTCCCGCACGCAGGCGCGCAAGCGGGTGGCCACTTCCTGAAGCAGCTTATCCCCAGTTTCGTGGCCGCGCGTATCGTTGATGTGCTTGAATCGGTCCAAATCCAAAAACACCACGCCCAGCATGGTGTTCGCGGCTCTCGCCTCTTCGATCGCCTGCGGCAGGAAGGCCGTCAAATAGTGGCGATTCGGCAGCCCGGTCAATTGGTCGTGATGCGCCATTTTATCCAAGCGCTGCTGGTTCTCGATCAGCTGCTGCTCCGCCTTTCGGCGCAGCGACACATCGTGCGTAACATAGGCCAAGACGTCGCGGCCATCGACGTCGAGCGCGTTGCAACGAACCTCGGTATCGAAAAATGAACCGTTCTTGCAGCGCTGCTGCATATTCATCGCCATTCGAGAATCGGCATCGCTCAAGCGGGCCAGGACGTTTTCGGGCGTGGCATTGCTGTCGGCAAAAATGTCCGCCAGGGTCAGCGACTGCGCCTCCTCGTTGGTGTAACCCAGGCGACTGAGGAACGCCGGATTGGTGTAGAGCACCTGATGAGTTTTGGCATCGACGATGACGATCCCGTCGTTGGCCTGGTCGATGAGAGCCTTGTAGCGCGCATCAACCGATCGCTGGTGACGCAGGTAGCGCCGCATGCCGACAACGACGACGGCGACGATGACCAGCAGCGCCAGCAATGCGGCCCACAGATATCCGGATACGCCGCTGCCGGCCGACGCACCCGCACCGGGCGTAAGTCGAAATGCCCGCACGGCCCGGCCGCCGGCATCGCGCAGCGTAAGGGTGCCTGAAGAATCATTGCGGGACAGACCTGTCGTTACGCCAAATGCTTCGGTTGTCGGCACCGGCGATGATGAGTCAAGATCCTTCAACGGCTGCACCGTGAGTGATCCGCTGACTGAACTCGCCAGCTTCGCCACCAATGCGGCAGAGAGTGACCGGCTGACCACAACCCAGCCCAGAACTGAATTCGACGGCGCATGCCCCGTGACGGCCCGCGCAATGATCCATCGATCGTCCGTGAAGGCCGCTATTTGGGCTGCGCGATTTGCTGCGTCCGCTTGAGTAATCGACTCGGCGAACTGCGCCAATGCCGGGTCTGGCGGCTGCTCGCTGAGCTGCCCGTCGGCCATCGTGACGCTGAACCGCACGGCGCGTGAGGCGGTGAGCAGCAGCAGCGCGTCCACGCGATGGCGGGACAAGTCGGCAAGTTCCAAGCGATCGGCGGAGGCGTCGGCATTTTCTTGGAGCAGCCGAATGACTGCCTCGGACTCCGCCAACTCGCGAGCACCGTCGGCAAGCCGGTCGGATTGGGCGGTCAATTCATGGGCCAGCTGGGTGAGCTGTAAACTCGTGTTTTCGCGTTCGAGCGTCGCAGCGCGGTTACGCCAGTCTCGCTGGCTCGAGAGAATGAGACCCAGCACCACCGCTATCAGAACGGCGCCGCCGGCCAACCAGAAGATCGGTCGCCCACGCAAAGAGGCAGGAAGCCAGGTTTGCCCGCTCATGCGAGGGCATCAATGCGGCTATTCGACATAATCACGTTCGGATTTAGTTACTTGCCAGAAGTATCTGTGAAAGAGCCTGAACTAACCGATATGGGGTCCACAGTCCCGCGCAGGACTTGTGTGATGGCAATCGATCCCATGTGGAACAATAGCGCCATGGACGTTCGCCTTGATACCAGCCTCGAACTCTTGCTGGAGCGCGCGCCGGGCGCGCAAGCTTCCCGAGTACTTGCAACCGTGGTCGCGACGGCAGGTTCCACCTATCGCAAGCCTGGCGCGCGCATGCTGCTCATGGCCGACGGAAGCTACATTGGATTGCTCAGCGGCGGCTGCCTCGAGTCGGATCTGCTGATTCATGCGCGAGAGGTGTTGGAGAGCGGCGTGGCGCGGGCTGTGGAATACGATACCCGCGGTCCGGACGACGTCTTGTTCGGCGTAGGAGCCGGCTGCGAAGGCACCATGCGCGTCCTGTTGGAACCCGCCGGACCCGGGACCGCAGCTGAGGCAGCCCTTGCAGCCGCCGGGCGTGCGACGCATGCGGGGGAAAGCACATCCCTGATCATGGTGCATAACTCGCAGATGCGGCTGGGCACCTATCATGCCGCCGAGGATCTGCCGCCCGCCGAGCGTGCGCGTGCCTACGTAGAATGCCTTGCTCCGCCGCCGCATTTGCTGATTTGCGGAGCGGCGCCCGACGCTCAGCCTGTCGTCAGTACCGCTCGCGCCCTGGGCTGGCGCGTTTCGGTCATCGATCATCGGCCGGCCTATGCGGTTGCGGCGCGCTTCCCCGGCGCTCTAGTACGCGTCGCCAATCCCAGGACGTTGCGCAGCGAGGTTGACCTCGCGCGCTGTCACGCAGCCGTAGTGATGAGCCACCACCTACCGTCGGACGAGGTTTATTTGCGCGAGCTCGCGCAAGCCGGCGTTCCCGCCTACGTCGGATTGCTCGGCCCCAAAGCGCGCCGGAATCGTCTCGCCAAAGAATTGGGACCTGTCGCCGAAAAACTCAAGGAACGAATTCGCGGCCCGGTGGGTCTCGACATTGGAGCAACCACACCAGAAGGCATCGCGCTGTCCATAGTCGGACAGATTCACGCTTGGCTCGCCGGACGCGCCTATAGTGAAGCGGTGTTGACCAAGGAGGCAACGGGCTGATGTCAAAGGTAGGCGCTCCAACCTATCGCTCCGGCGGTGAATCCGTTCCCGCGAGCAATGACGCCACGCCGGAAGAACGCGCCGCGGCACTCGCGTTTCTGCAAAGCTTGGCCACCGAAGTGTCGCAAGGAACGATCGACTTGCCTTGCTTCCCCAACGTGGTCATTCGAATCAGCCAGGCGTTAGCGGACCCCAACACGACTTCCGACCAGGTTGTCACCTTCGTCGGCGCGGAGCCGCGTCTCGCGGCACGGGTGCTGCAAACCGCCAATTCGGCGGCATTCAACAGTTCAGGGAAACCTCTCACTGACCTGCGGTCCGCCATCACGCGGCTTGGATATCAAATGGTCCAGGGCACGGCCATGTCCTATGCCATGCAGCAGATGAAGAACGAGACCTCGCTGCGCTCAATCGCAAAACCGCTCGCGGAGCTGTGGAACAGGAGCATTGCCGTCGCCTCGATTTGCAGACTCGTTGCGCGGCGAACCAAAGTGTCATCTGATGAGGCATTTTTAACAGGTCTGCTTCACGGCATCGGGAACCTCTACATCATGGCGCGCGCGGTCGGCGCACCGAATGGGCTTGGCAACAAACAGTCGTGGATGGAACTCATCGGCGGCTGGCAGGCTTCCATCGGCAAGGCGGTGCTGCTGAGTTGGGGCTTTGCGGAGGAGATGTGCGAGGCCGTGGGAGATCAAGGCGACCTCGACCGCCGATGGAAGCACGAGGCGAGACTGGTCGATGTCCTCATTGCCAGCATGGTTCTTGCCGACGCGCTGCAGACGCCCGAGCCGAGGGTGATCGGAACC
>DATHFW010000196.1:0-3258 GCA_035317945.1 Steroidobacteraceae bacterium
GCCATTTCCGCCGGCGACTTCAGGTACTGCTCCTCGGAATAGCGCCGCGGCCGGCTCGCATCCCCGAGCTGCGCGCCGTCATGGATGCAGACACGCGCCTCATGCGCTTCGAACTCCGCGCGGGTCAGAAACCGTACATCATTCGTGGCGACTGCGGCGACGCCTCGAGACTGGGCCAATTCCATGGCTGCTTCGGAACACACTTGCTCGCCTGCCCGGCCGGTGCGTTGTACTTCTAGATAAAACCGATCGCCGCAAAATGCCTGCCAACGCTCGAGACAACGCTCCGCTTCGTCGTCGCGGCCGCGCGCGAGGCACCTGCCGATGTCGCCCTCGAAGCCGCCCGAGAGCACGATCAGGCCCTGCAGGATTTCGCTGTTGATCCAACTGCGCTCGAGCATGGGCGCGCCGCGCTGCTGCCCTTCGAGATAGGAGCGGGTCACGAGCTGCGTCAGATGCCGGTACCCTTTGAGATTCTGACAGAGGAATACAATGCGCGAAGGCGGCGCTCGTTCAGCCGGCTCGCGAATCCAGGCGTCCACGCCGATCAGCGGCTTGATGCCCGCGGCCTGCGCCTCCTTGTAGAACTTCACCATGGCGAACAGATTGCTTTGATCGGTCAACGCAACCGCCGGCATGCGCCCTGCCGCCACGGCGGCCATCAATTCCGGCACGCGCACGATCCCATCGACCAGCGAGTATTCCGTGTGCAATCGCAGGTGAACGAATGCCGTCAAAGTTCACACCGCAGAGCGAGGCGTACCGGCTCGAAGGAACGGCGGTGCAACGGACAGGGTCCATGCAGCGTCAAGAGGCGTTGATGGTCCGGGGTCGCGTAGCCTTTGTGGCTTGCGAAACAATATGCAGGATATACTGTATCCATTTGATTCATATAGCTATCTCTGGCGGTTTTTGCCAGAATCGATGCGGCGCTGATCGCCGGCTCGGAGACATCGCCGTCGATGATGGCACGAGCCGTCAACACCTTGCCCAATCCGTGCAAATTGGGAAGCTGATTGCCGTCAACCAGCACATGGTCAGGTGTGAGCGTCATGGCGAGCAAGGCGCGGCGCATCGCGAGAAACGTGGCCTGCAGAATGTTCAACGCATCGATCTCACGATGATCGGCCCAGCCGATGCCGAAACACAGCGCATCGCGCCTGATGGCTACGCTCAGGCGCGAACGCTCCTCGGGACTCAAGGACTTCGAATCGGCAACGCCTTCGATGGGCCGGCGCGGCCTCAAGATCACTGCGGCAGCGACCACCGGTCCCGCGAGGGGACCGCGACCCGCCTCATCGATGCCGGCGATCCGCCTCACTCGGCCGATCCTCGCGGAGACGGGCTCCGGGTGTTCAACAGATCCAGAATCGCCTGAGCAGCGCGCGTCCCGGCGCCACGGCGCAAGTCGGCGTGAATGCGCGAGAACTCCCGCTCCAAGGCGCTGCGCCGCTCGGTATCGTCAAGCCACATCAAGAGCTCCGCTCCGATCGACTCGGGGATGATCTGGTCCTGAAAATATTCGCCGACGACGCGCTTATCCGCAAGTAGATTTGGTTGCGCAAAAAACTTGGATTTCACCAGATTCATTCTCGTGAGCACCCAGCCCGTGAGCGCGCCCAAGCGGTAGACGACCACCATGGGGCGTTTGCACAGGGCGGCTTCCAAGGTGGCGGTGCCCGATGCCACCAACACCACATTGGCTGCGCTCAATGCCGTGGTCGCCTGGCCATCGATCAAGAGCACCTCGAGCGCCGGCGCGTCCCGCTTGAGCACCGCGGAGAAAATCTGTCGCGTCGCGGCGCTTGCCATCGGTGCGATGAATTTAAGATCCGGCCGCTGCGCGGCCATCCAGCGCGCGACTGCCGCGAAGTCCGCAGCCAGTCGTGCGACCTCACCGCGGCGGCTTCCCGGCAGCAGCGCGACGATGCTCGACTTCAGGTCCAGCCCGAGCGCGCGGCGCGCCGCCTCGCGATCGATTTGCTCTGGAATCGCGTCCGCCAACGGATGACCGACGAATTCCGCACGTATGCCGTGTTCATCGTAAAAGCGCTTTTCGAACGGCAGCAGGCACAACACGAGGTCCACCGATTCTCGAATCTTGCGGGCGCGTCCCTGCCGCCATGCCCACACCTGGGGACTGACGTATTGCACGGTGGGAATGCCTGCCGCGTGCAGGCTGCGGGCCAATCTCAAGTTGGTGTCGGGCGCATCGATGCCGATGAAAACATCCGGCCGGGCCGTCAGGAACATTCGCTTGATGCGCGCGAGCAGCCGCGCCAGCCTCGGCAAATCGCGCAAGACATCAAACAACCCCATCACGGCCAGCGACTCGGCCGGCTCCCAGCTCTGGCAACCCGCCGCCTGCATTTTAGGTCCGGCGACGCCGAAGAACTGGGCGTCGGGAGCGCGCCGGCGCAGCGCATGGATGAGATCGGCGCCCAAGGTATCGCCTGAGGCTTCACCCGCCACCAGGCCCACTCGCAGGGGAGTGGACACGCGCGTAGCAGCGGGGTCGGACATTGCTACCTAACGATGCTGCGTGAGCTGCGCTTGATGAATTCGACGAAGGTCGCGATTTCCGGCTGCGTTGCCGCCGCTTTTTCAAGCTCCTCCATGGCCGCTTTCAACTTCAGGCCCGAGCGGTACAGCACTCGATAGGCGCGGCGAATGTTTAAGATTTGCGCAGGCGTGAATCCGCGGCGCTGCAAGCCGACGGAGTTGACGCTGTGCGGCACGGCCGGCCTTCCCACCGCCATGACGTAGGGCGGAACATCGCGAGTCACGGCTGCGTTGTGCGCGATGAAACAATACGCGCCCACTTTGGTGTGCTGATGCACCGCCGACAGGCCGCCCAGGGTGACCCAATCGCCGATCTCCACGTGGCCGCCCAAGGTGGCGCAGTTCGCCATCACGATCTGGTCGCCCAAATGGCAGTCGTGCGCCACATGCGAATACGCCATCAGAAGATTGTCGTTGCCGATACGCGTCACGCCTTTATCGTGGGTGGTGCCGCGGTTCACGGTCACGGATTCGCGAAATACGTTGCGGTCGCCGATCTCGAGTCGCGTGGGCTCGCCGTTATATTTTTTGTCCTGCGGCGCGTCGCCGATCGAGGCGAACTGGAAGATCTTGTTGTCGGCGCCGATGCGCGTGGGCCCGTTGATGACGGCGTGCGGACCGATCCAGGTTCGAGGTCCGATGACAACGTCGGCGCCGATCACCGTAAAAGGCCCGACTTGGACGTCCTCGGCAATC
>DATHFW010000197.1:0-2288 GCA_035317945.1 Steroidobacteraceae bacterium
TCGAGGTGCCGGTGGCCAGCACCGCGGGAGCCGTCGCGCTGGCCTTGGTGAAGGCGAATCGGCCATTCAGAGAGATCGAAAACGAACCGCCCGAATAGGGACGGGTAACGTCGTTGCCTCCCACCCCGTCGGCGAGGACGCGCATCTTGCCCAGAAGATCAACGGCGGCGATCTTGGTCGAGCCGTGGTCGTCATACTGGAACACCACTTGCTTGCCATCGCCCAGCCATTTCGGAGACGCCGCATCACGATCGAGCGACGCGGTGAGCGAATGCGAATGACTGCCGTCGCTGTCCATGACATAGAGCTGCGTCGCCTGATAACCCAATTGCTTGTCATCGAAGCCTAGGTAGGCGATGTGCTTGCCGTCCGGCGAGGGCACGGGATGACGGTCGGGACCGCGCCGATCGGTCAGCGCGTGGATGGCGCCGTCCGCCAGATCGACGCGGTAAATCTCGCTGTCCAGAGGATCGTAGTCGGCATCGGCACGGCGATTTGCGCCGACCAGTACGCCGCTTCCGTCGGCCGTGAAAGCGGGCGGACCTTGATGGTCGAAATCGCCATGCGTCAATTGCCGCGCGGCGCCGCCGTCGGCGGACACGATGAACACCTGGCTGAAAGAACTCGGCAGATAGCCCTCGCCGTCGGCGCGGAAGACCATCCGGTCAATCAGCTTCGGCGGGTCGGCCCACTTGGCGTTTTTGGGCGCTTCCGGCAATTCCACTTTCAGCGGCTTGCGCTCCTGCGCCACGGGCATGGTGAAGGCAAGCCACTTGCCGTCCGGCGACCACGCCAGACCACTGGGCGCATCGGTGAAATTGCTGATGGGCGCGGTGACGCCGCTGGCCGTCCAATACATGAAGAGCTGCGCGGAACCATCGGCGGTGCGTCCGATGTAGGCGATGCGCGTGCCGTCCGGCGACCAGCGCGGCGAGCCGCTGGTCGGTGCGCTGGAAAGGGGGCGCTCATTCTTGCCATCGACCCCGACCAGCCAGACGCTGCCGTGGGCTCGATCGGCCTTGATGTCGTAGCCCGAACGCACGTACGCGATGCTGCGGCCGTCGGGTGAAACCTGCGGATCGGCCGCCCATTGAAGGTCGAACACGTCGAGCGGCTTGAACGCCGGTTTCTGCGACTGCGCAAGAACCGGCGTGCCCACGCTGAGGATGAGAATCGCCGCGGCGCTGATTCGACTCGGCGAAAATCGCCTCACTGCAAATCGTTCAAGCATTGTTTATCTCTTTGCCGGCCGCCCAGCAGTAACGTTGATGTTCATTGACGATTCCCACGGCCTGCATGAAGGCGTAGCAAATGGTTGATCCCACGAATTTAAAGCCTTTTTGTTTAAGATCCTTGCTCATGGCATCGCTGTGCGTCGTCGATTGCGCAACGCCGCCGAGATACAGCGGCCGGCGGCGCAGCACCTTGCCATTCGTAAACTGCCAGATGTAATCGCTGAAGGATCCCGGGGAGGAGCGGATCTTGAGATAGGCACCGGCGTTCGCAATGAATGCCTCGACTTTGAGACGGTTCCTGATGATGCCCGGATCCTGCAGCAGACGCCGGCGTTTCGCAGCGCTGTAGCGAACTATTTTCTCGGCGTCAAAATTATCGAACGCCTGCCGGTATGTCTCGCGCTTGCGCAGCACCGTGATCCAGCTCAAGCCCGCCTGCGCCCCTTCCAGGCACAGCATCTCGAACAGAGGTTGATCCGCGCGCAGCGCCACGCCCCACTCGGTGTCGTGATAGGCAACGTACAGAGGGTCCGGCGGACACCAAGCGCAGCGCAGCTTGCCGTCGGCATGGCGCTGGGCCTTCAGTTTTCGACGATCCACAGCCTTAGGATCGCAATCAGTGCGATTTGGCCGCAATGACCTCGATTTCCACCAGCGCTCCGGGAGCCGCCAGGGCGGCGACTTGCACGGCGCTGCGCGATGGCTTGTTGGGCTGTGCAGCCGTGCCGAAGAATTGCTTGTATCCCACCATCATGCCGGCGAAATCCATTTTATTGTCCTTGGCCGGATCGCCGACCAAGAATATGGTCATTTTCACGACATCGCCCATGGTCAGTCCGAGTCTCGCGAGCGTGCCTTTGATGGCGTTGAGCGCGCCGACCGTTTGAGTCTCCGTATCGCCAAAGGCCGCCGCACTGCCTTTGGGCGCGTCCTTGTTGATCACGGGCGCCAGAGCGCCGCTCAAGAAATACGTGTCGACGCCGGCCTTGACCGTGACCGCCGACGAAATCGGAAAGTCGTTGCCGTCCGGCAGGGGCAAATGCTCGACCTTGT
>DATHFW010000198.1:0-3687 GCA_035317945.1 Steroidobacteraceae bacterium
TATGAAGGCAGACCCCATGCTGGAACCGATCCGACGCGAGCCACGCTTTCAAGCCGTCGTTCGCAAGCTGAATTTTCCGAAATGATCGCGACAATGCGTACACGGAAGTACGCGCGCTCCATCGCCTTGCGCTAGTCGAAACCTTCGCGACAGCGCTCGCGCATTTTCGTCGTCGCGGGCGCGGGCCGGCACAAGGTGCGCGCTGCCCCCATATGGGTGACAATGAGCGCTGCTCAAAAGAGTATTGGGGGAGTTCGATTGACTCACGCTGCCATCGTCGGCTGGGGCAAATGCCTGCCGCCGTTAATTCTGACCAACCAAGACTTGGCGACCTTCCTGCCGACGGACGATGAGTGGATCACGACGCGCACCGGCATGAAGGAGCGGCGCATCTCCCACGTGCCGGGCATCGAGCTGGCCATCACGGCGGCGCGACGTGCCGTGGCATGCGCCGGCATGTCGGGCAAGGACATCGAATTGATCATATACGGCAGCTGCAGCAACGACGAGCTCGTACCCAACAGTGCCTCAGGCGTGCAGCAGCGAATCGGCGCGACGCAGGCGGCGGCCTTCGACGTCAACACGGCCTGCACCAGCTTCATGTACGGGCTGTCGATCGGTACATCGATGATCAAATCCGGCATCGTCAAGAATGCCCTGGTGATCGGCGTTGAACTGATCTCTCAATACATGGACTGGGACAACCGCAATGTCGCGGTGTTGTTCGGCGACGGTGCAGCGGCCATGGTGCTCAAGGAATCGCAGAGCGAGTCCGGCGTCATCGCCGAGAAACTGCAATGCTATGCGGATGCGCGGCAGATTCTGCGGGTGCGCGGCATGGGCACGATGTACGCCAATCTCGGCGTGCAGTATGGGCAGACCAGCTGGGATTTCGACGGACAGGAAATCTTTCGCAAGGCCGTGCAAGGCATGAGCGAGGCCAGTCTCGACGTGATGCGCCGTGCCGGCGTCACCATCCAGGACATCGGACTGGTGGTCCCGCATCAGGCGAATCTGCGCATCATCGACGCAGTCGCCAAACGCGCAGGTGCAAGCGCCGACAAGGTCTTTTTGACGGTGCAGAAGTACGGCAACATGAGCTCGGCCACGGCGCCCGTCGCCCTCGTCGATGCGGTGGAAGAAGGCCGCGTGGCCCCCAACAGCCTGGTGCTCATGCCGGCGTTCGGCGGCGGCCTCACGCTGTCGGCGCATCTGATTCGCTGGGGCGAACGCCTCACTCCCCTGCAACCGTGCGACGCGGAGCTGCCGCCCACGACAAAAACTGCGCTCGACATCGTGAATGAGATCCGCGCGCAAAAGAAACAGGGCGAAGCGGAGGCGAGCCGCTTCAAAACCTTGAGCTTTGCGGAAAATCGGACCGACTAGCCCGCGCAACAACAATCCAAGGGAGCGAATCATGACTGACGAAGCAGAGGGTTTGAGCAGACGCGATTTCGTGCAGGGCGCTCTCTCGGGCGCTGTGTTGGTAGCGGCGCCGACTGCAGCGCTCGCCGCCGCCGATCACGCCGACAAGGCGGCGGTACTCGCGCAAATTCCGAAAATGCACGCGGAAAACGTCAAACGACTGCAGGATTGGATTGCCCTGCCCTCCATTGCCGCGGAGAACCGTAACTATCCGCAGGGCGCCGAGTACATGGCAAAGCTGGCCGAGCAGGCAGGATTCACCGGTGTGAAGCTCATACCCACCTCCGGCAAGCCTGGGGTATTCGGCCGCATGGATACGGGCGCCAAAACGACCGTCGCGGTCTATTTCATGTACGACGTGAAGCAATTCGTTGCCGACGAGTGGAGTTCACCGCCGCTCGAAGGTCGGCTAGTGGAAAAGACCGGCCTCGGAACGGTATGCATGGGGCGCGGCGCGGTGAACCAAAAAGGCCCGCAGAACTCCTTCTTGAGTGCCCTCATGGCATTCAAGGCGACCGGCAAAAAATTGCCGGTTAATCTCGTTCTGGTTTGCGAAGGGGAAGAGGAAATTGCCTCGCCGCACTTCGGGGAGATCGTCAACAGCCCGGATGTTTTTCCGCACATGAAAGGTTGCGTCGGCGTGATGCTGCCGGATGCCAGTCAGGGACTCGATGGCAGCGTGCAAGTGGCTGCAGGCGCGAAAGGCGTGGTGGAACTTGAATTGGTCTCGAGCGGCGAGCGCTGGGGCCGCGGACCGAAGAAAGACATTCATTCCAGCTTGGAAGCGCAAGTGGATTCGCCCTCCTGGCACTTGGTGCAGGCGCTCAATACCCTGGTGGAAAAGGATGGCCACACCCCTGCCGTCGAGGGTTTCTTCGAGAAGGTCAAGCCCTTGTCCGACGCCCAGAAGAAAATGGTGCTGGCTTATGCCGCGGGTGTGCCGGAAGCCACGATGAAAACCGAATTTGGGGTCGATCATTGGATTCACGATCTGAATTGGCAGGACTCGTTGCTGCGTCTGTTCTCGCAGCCCACGATCAACATCGAAGGCCTCGTCGGCGGCTATACGGGCCCCGGCGGCAAGACGGTGCTGCCGCACCGTGCCGTCGCCAAAATCGACATGCGCCTGGTGCCTGACATGACCGCGGCCGATACGCTGGCCAAGCTGAAAGCCCATCTGGCGAAGCACGGATTTGCGGATATCGAAGTCAACATGAGCGGCGGCTACGATCCCACGCAGACGGATCCCGACAGCAAATTCTTCAAGGCCGTGCTCGCGACGTTCAGCAAGCTCGGCGCGCCGCCCCTGGTGGTACCGCGCAACCCAGGATCCTGGCCCGGCTATCGATTCACCGCACCGCCCTTGAGTCTGCCGGCCGGTGATTTCGGACTCGGCCACGGCACCGGTGCGCACGCGCCGGACGAGTACTATCTCATCGACTCGAAAAATCCCGCGATCAAGGGACTGGACGGCGCGACCGCATCGTTCGTCGAGTTCTTGTATGCGATAGCTTGATCGGTTCGCGGCCGGCGGCTTTTGCCGCCGGCCCCGCGCGGCGGCATACAATGCCGCCATGAATCATACGAAACCCAAACTCGAGACCCTCTCGGAAGACGATGTTCGCGCCTGCGTGCGCGTACTGCGCGCGATCGAGGCCGACCGATCCCACCTTGCCCACTTAGGCCTGGAGCAGCGGCGCGAACTGCTGATGCTCGCAGGCCTGGTCACGAAACCTGAGCGCCACGATGTCACACGGATGGCCAAGGCGTTTCGACGCGCCAAGCGCGCAGTCACGAAGGAACACGACCGTCAGATCATTGAGCGCGCGGGCCTGCGTATCCAGCGCCGCTCCAAATCATATGCCCCGCTCTGGCTCGAGCGGCCGAAGCCCGACGCGGTTGATGATAGTCCTGAGTTTCACCAGGAGCGCAACTGCTATATCTGCAAAAAGGCCTTTACGAAGATGCATCGCTACTACGACTCGATGTGCGAGGCGTGCGGCGACTTGAACTACGCCAAGCGCGAGCAGACCGCCGATCTGAGCGGCCACTACGCGCTCATCACCGGCGCTCGCGTCAAGATCGGCTTTCAGGCCTCCCTCAAACTCCTGCGGGCTGGTGCGCACGTCATCGTCACCACCCGCTTTCCCGTCGATGCCGTCGAGCGCTATGCGAAGGAGGCGGACTACGCCCACTTTCACGAGCGCCTGCAGATCTACGGCCTGGATTTGCGGCACACACCGAGCGTCGAGCTCTTCACGC
>DATHFW010000199.1:0-9811 GCA_035317945.1 Steroidobacteraceae bacterium
CGCTGCGTGAAGCCGGCGAGCAGATGCTCAACTCCATCGAAAAGAAAGATTCGGCCGGCATGATGAATGCCGGCGCTGCGATGGACGGCATCTGCGAGAGCTGTCACCTGACATTCTGGTATCCCAACCAAGTCATTCCGCCGCTCCCGCCGGACTTCGGTTTGTCGAAGTCGGCCCCCAAGCCAAAACGGATTCCGCTCAGCCCGTAGCCGTTCAAACGACGAAGGCCCAGGTCATTCGGCGTGCGATCAATGCACTGAATGGGAGTGCCCGGCGCAGGCGGCAACCCGCCTGCGCCGGGGACCCGACTATCGATCGCCGCCGCTGCGATCGCCGTTCTGATCACCGTCGTGATCGTCGTCTCGATCATCGTCCTTGCCGTCTTTTCCCGGCGGCGCGCAAAGCCGCTTTGCCAATGCCTGGTCCTCATCCGTCGGCGTGATATCCGCCAGCACGTTTCCTGCTTGCGCCTGCGCAATGAGGGTGGTTGCTGCCGACTCCCGCAAGACGCGTTGCCGGACGGATTTGCCCGCGGCGTTGGACACCACGCAAACGTAACCCTGGTGCGTGCCGTAGCGCTCCTCGATCGAGGGACGCGGATCTTGGGCGGCAACTCGTTGGGCCTTGGTCTCCTGGAACGGGAACGAGGATGCGGTGAGACCGCATTGCTGTCCCTTGTAGATGCCTGCGGCAACGGTATTCCAACCCGTATAGGTCGCTAACGGCGCCTGCAGCAGCACCGACTTCACTCCGGCAAATTCGTTGCCGTCGGAGTTGACCTTTACCGCGTAGGTCGGCAGCACTCGATCGATAAGCGGCGGCTGGATCGTCACGATCCCGGTTTGATCGCGCAGGTCGATATCGCGCCCGAAATCGAACAATTCCGCGAAGTTGATCTGGTTGCCTTGAAATGGGTATTTCGGGATATTGGGGAAGCCTTCCTCTTTCTGCGTCGCCGGCACGAGCAGCCGATCCCGCAGCGTCGGATAGGAACTCTGCGGCATGCGCGTGCCGTGCATGACCAGAGCAACGAAGTCGTCCTGCAGCGCGTTGTTGGTATCGGATTCGGGGTTCGGGTTGGCAGGAAAGACGCAACCATTCGCCGGCGCCGGATTGGCTACAAAATTGAAGCCGCCGCTGCCGCCGCCGTGCGTCGTCGCCGGATAATAGTATCTATGCACGTTGTGCGGCAGCGGGATGTCCTCTTCCGCGGTAAAGCCGATCAGATCGGGCGACATTTTCTCATCATAGAATTCCAGCGATCCGAAAGTTTCCAGAACCTCCGGGCACGTTCGGGTTTCTGTGCACCGATCGAGCAGGCCATTTGCCGGCAAATGCCGCGCCTTGTCCGGATAATGGGCCCACCATACCGGCGCCTCGTCGGCCATCATGTACAGGTTGGTGATGACATCAGGCAGTGCAAACCGCACATTCATATACAGCTGGCGTCCGTCGATCTGCGGCCACGCTCCATCGACCACTTGTCGATTCTGCTCATCCTGATTGAAGCCCAGATGGATCGAGGAGCGGATGAAGGAGCCGGACTGCGAAGATCCGACGGTGATGACCTTGCGCACCGCGTCGGCGACCGGATTGGCGGTGCCATTGTTGTCGGCGCTTGCGTGATGAAAGAAGGAGATGATGTCGCGGGTCGCGGCATAGCCGACGCCGAGCACCAGCGGATTCTTGGCGGTGAAGACCATCTCATACAAAAGATTGGAGTTAAAACCGTTGCGCAGGCATATCCGCGTCGGATCCGGAGTGCCAGGGAAGGGAACCACACTGCAATCCGCCCAAGCCCAGTCCGTGCTTGGAATGGGAGTCTTGGCGCCGTCGACGCCGGTAATCGTTTGCGACTCCAGGCTCCAGAACTCGGTTTTCTTCGTGTCCATACTGAGCGGCTGATATGGCACCGGCGTGGTAAAGATGATCATCTGCGCCGTATTGCCGGTTGCGTTCGCGATATGGCCATAAACCGGGCCTGTGAGCGTCGAGCCGTCTCGATTTTTGGCAACCGGCACTTGGATCACCTGCTGGCTGCCCGTGAATGGAACGTCGAGCGATGTGCAAGGATAGTCTGTCGCGCAGTGTGCGAGTAGATCGCCTTGCCAGCCACTCTCCAGATAAATGGCGCCGGGAACTACCGCCGCGGCGGTGCTCGGTATCGCGTTGCCGCCGCGATTAGCGACTTCATTGAACATGAGGCCGCTGGCTTTGCTCAGATCAGCCGGCATGGTGATTTGAAAGGTCGCGGTGTAGTGCACCATGCCGTGGACATCTTTGGGCGCCAATTCGAGGTCTTGGATGATCACATTGTGATGGTCGCGCGGATCAAGCTCGCCGAAGACGCGTCCTTTCAACGTGACATAGGCTCCGGCAGTGCCGATCGGCGCGCCGGCGAATGCCGGGGCGGCCGGCGAGTCGATGACGATGGAAGCGACGTGCGCCGCAACCGGCGCTACCCAACCCGCCGAGGCGAGAATCAGCAAAGAAGACCTGAGCAGTGGAAATTTATTGTTCGTAACCATGAACTCCTCCTGTGAGCGATAAATATTTCAGATTGTTGTTTCCGGCGAACCGGATCGCACACCCCCAGCATCGATTGTTATCCGCATCAACCTGTAGCACGCATTGCATTTCAAAGAGCCTGCGTATGAAATCTTTCGCCCGAGTCTGACGCTCAGTCGGGCAATCGCTGTCCCGTGGTTTCCATTGCGAATGGAATGATCAAGAGTCCGACAAGGAAGGCGACGGCCGTCGTTGCGACCGGAATACCGAGACTACCGTAGCCATGAATCATCGAACCGAGCATGAAGTTGACGCCGGCGCCGATGAGACGGCCAAATGAGGTCGTAAACGCAAACGCAGTGGCGCGCACCGAAGTGCCGTATTGCTCCGGCAGCCATAAGCTGAATATGGCGAAATTGCCGCCGAAAAAACCAAGGAAAAAAAGCACCGCGATGAAGGTCGCCAAGCCGTTCGCCAGATAGAACGCCCAGCCGAAGCTCAGCCAGATGCAGATGGACATGCCGACGAAGTACAGCGCCAATGTGGTTCGGCGGCCGACCCGCTCCGCCAAGTAGGGCACCAGCAAGCAACCCAATATGGTGCCGATCGAGAGCAAGCCGGTGGCCAAAGAAGCGGTGCGCACCGCGGCCGGTGTATCCATTCCCTGTTTCTTAGCCAGAGCGATGACGGCGGTGGGCTCGTAAACCGCTCCGGCCCACAAGCCGATGATTGCGACGGTCAGTAAAGCCGTATTGACGATCGTGCGGCGCCGATACTGCGGGCTGAAGATCTGCTTGAGCGGGCTCACTGCTTTGGCCGCGGCGGCGACGGCATTCTTGGTCCAGCGCTCCGGTTCCTTGACTTTAAAAATGATGTATAGCGAGAGAAGTGCCGGCGTCAGACCGCAGAGAAACATTGCGCGCCAGCCAAGATGCGCGCCGACGGTGAAGTTCAGTGCAGCGGCGAGGAAGAAACCGGTGTAATAGCCGGTCTGCAAATAGCCTGCGCCCATTTTGCGGCGCGACTCGGGCCACGCTTCGGCGACATAAGTTCCGGCCAGCGCCCATTCCCCGCCGATGCCGATTCCGGCGAGCAGACGAAACAGACCCAGTTCCCACACGTTCTGCGACAGCGCCGCGGCGCCCGTGAAAACTGCGTAGACGAGAACCGAGGCGCCAAGCACGCGGGTGCGCCCAAAGCGATCAGCGATCGGACCCCAAATAAATGCCAGCCCCCAACCGACCAGAAAGAGCGCGAACAGGATAGATCCGACAAAACCCACGTTCGCCGGCGAGCCGTCCATTCCCGACTTCGGCAACAATTCGGTGAGCGCAGGGCTCAACACCAGGGCATATATGAAGGAGTCCATGCCGTCCAGCGTCCAGCCGGTCCACGCCGCCCAGAATCCGGTGATCTGCGATTTCGAAAGTTTGCTGTGGATGTTTTCTACGGCGCGGTTCGGGACAGCATTCGTAGTCATGATTCCCCCGAGGAAACGCCGTAGCCGGTAATTGAATTAAGCGATTGCGATGCTTTTGCATATTGTATACATTATGAAATGGTTATGACAAGTTACGGTTTCGGCAATCCATTGCATGGGCGGCAGAGCTCGCCGGAAATCATTGTCGAGTCGTTGCGGCGGGCGATCATCGAAGGTCACTTGGGTGCCGGAGAATCCCTGCGGCAGGAAAATCTAGCCAAGCATTTCGCGGTCAGCCGCATTCCGGTGCGGGAAGCCTTGCGCCAGCTCGAAAGCGAGGGCTGGATTGTTTTGCACCCCAATCGCGGCGCGCGCGTCAGCATTTTGAGCGCCGAGGAAGTGCGCGAAATTTATGAAATCCGCGCATCCCTCGAAGCGACGGCGCTACGGCTCGCGGCGCCGCATCACACTGCGCAAAGCCTCAAAACCCTCGCTTCGATACTTCGCGCTGCCCGCAGCACCCGCGACCAGTCTCTTTACGTGCAATACAACCGTGAGTTTCACCTTGCGCTGTACTCGCCGGCTGTTCGGCCGCGTTTGCTCGCATTGATCCACTCGCTCCACAGCCAGGGTGAGCGCTATCTGCGATTGAAGCTGGGTATGCCGGCACACAAACGGCAGTCGGACGATGAACATGAGCAGATTTTCAATGCACTGCGCGGCGGCAAAATTGAAAAGGCTGTGCGGATCCTCGAGACGCATCTGCTCCAAACAGGCAATTTGCTGGCCAACTACCTCACCCGTCAGCTTGCGAAACGTGCCGCGGGTGGCGTAAAGAGTAAGGCAGCAAAATCCGTCGCCGCTTAGTGCGTTGCAACCGGAGCTTGGTAAATGTCTCTGAGCGAGTCTGTAGCCGGCGTCCGTTCCTGGACTAGCCTGCGGGATGCCAAGGCGAGCCGCGTGGCCGGCCTCGGGTCGATCGCCCGCGGCAAGCTGATCGATCCGCGCGACATCGTCGCGGCCCTGCAAACCTTGATCCACTCGGGAGACCGAGTGGCGCTGGAAGGCGATAACCAGAAGCAGGCGGATTTCCTGTCGCGTTCCTTGCTGCAGGTTGATCCGGCGAAGCTGCACGACATCCATCTGTTGATTTCCACCATCAGTCGTCCGGAACACTTGACGCTGTTCGAACGGGGCATTGCCCGCAAGCTCGACTTCTCCTTCGCCGGTCCGCAAAGTCTTCGCGTCGCGCAGCTGCTCGAGGACGGAAAATTGGAAATTGGCGCGATTTATACCTACGTCGAGCTGTACGCACGCATGTTCATCGACTTGACGCCGCAGGTCGCCTTGGTCTGCGCGGAACAGGCTGACCTGAACGGCAACCTCTTTACCGGACCCAACACGGAGGATACGCCGACCATCGTGGAGGCCACCGCGTTTCGCCATGGCATCGTGATCGCGCAAGTGGACGAGTTGGTCGAAGAATTGCCGCGCGTCGACATTCCCGGCTCGTGGGTGGATTATATCGTCGTCGCCGACAAACCCTTCGCAGTTGAACCGCTTTTCACCCGTGATCCGCGCCACATCACCGAGCTGCAGGTGCTGATGGGAATGATGGTGATTCGCGGCATTTATCAGCGTCACGGCGTCACCTCGCTCAATCATGGAATCGGCTTCGATACCGCCGCCATCGAATTGCTGCTGCCGACTTACGGTGAATCGCTCGGTCTGAAGGGCAAAATCTGCCGCAACTGGGCTCTCAATCCTCATCCGACGCTCATTCCCGCGATCGAAAGCGGCTGGGTCGAGAGTGTGCACAGCTTCGGCAGCGAAGTGGGCATGGAAGACTACATCCGCGCCCGCTCCGACATTTTTTTCGTCGGCCACGACGGCAGCCTGCGCTCCAACCGCGTCCTATGCCAGTTGGCGGGCCAATACGGTGTCGATCTATTCATTGGCTCGACCTTGCAAATGGACGCGGACGCCAATTCGTCCACGGTTACCCTGGGCCGTCTCGCCGGCTTCGGAGGTGCACCCAACATGGGTCACGATCCCAGGGGCCGGCGTCACAGCACACCCCCGTGGCTCAGCCTCATTACGGCGGATGCGCCCGTGGTGCGCGGCCGCAAACTCGTGGTGCAACTAGCGGAGACCTTCAAAAAGGGCGGTACGCCGACCATTGTCGAGTCGCTCGATGCCGTTGAAGTGGGGCGGGCGAGCGGTATGCCCATCGCGCCGGTGATGATTTACGGCGACGATGTCAGTCATGTCGTCACCGAGGAGGGAATCGCCTATTTGTACAAAACCGACAGCGGCGAGGAGCGGCGCGCGGCCGTCGCCGCGATTGCCGGTGCGACCAGCGTCGGGTTGCAAGCCAGTGCTGCGCGCACGGCCGCACTTCGCGAGCGCGGCGTGATTGCGTACCCCGAAGACCTGGGCGTGTCGCCGATGGCGGCCCGTCGGTCGTTGTTAGCCGCGCGCAGCATCGAGGATCTGGTGGCGTGGTCGGACGGTCTATATAAACCGCCGGCGCGGTTTCGCAGCTGGTGATGCCGATGAGCGCCAATTTGAGCCGGACACACGCGTTCGATGTTTGCGCGCCAACCCCTATGCGTCAGCCGCGGCGCGCACTGCAACTCGCGAATCTCGCGGTCGACGTGCTGGTGGCGGAGGCGATGCTGACGCCCAAGCCGGCACTCGTCGATGCACGCGGATCGGGCGCGCATCGCGATCTGGATCTGCAGCGGATGCTCGACTCCGCCCACTCCTTGCACGGCACATTCTTCAGCATTGCGAGAGCTGCTGCCGGCCAAGAGCCCCATCAAGCGCTGCGCGAGCATCTGGCGCGAATCGGCCGCTCGGGGGAACGATCCATGTTTGCCGCCACTGATGGCAGCAATGCACATCGCGGCGCGATCTGGGTCTTAGGGCTGCTTGTTGCAGCGCGATCCATGCTGGGCGAGGCGAGTCCTCGCGAAGTCGCGGCGCTGGCCGCGCGCATCGCCGCCTTTCCGGATCGCTACGCACCCGCGCAGGATTCGCATGGAGAACGTGTATGCCGGCGCTACGGCGTAACGGGTGCGCGTGGCGAGGCCCTCGCCGGGTTCCCGCACGTGGTTGAGGTCGGCTTGCCGGCGCTGCGGGCAGCGCGCGCGAAAGGTGCCGACGAGACCTGCGCGCGGCTCGATGCATTGGTCGCGATCATGGCCACTCTCGATGACACCTGTCTGTTGCATCGGGGCGGTTTGCCGGCGCTCGAAGCGGCGCAGCGCGGTGCCCGCGATACTCTCTTGGCGGGAGGCAGTTCCACCGCCGCCGGGCGGCGCGCGCTGCTGCGCCTCGATGCTGAGCTGGTGATGCGAAATGCTTCACCCGGCGGCTGTGCCGACTTGTTGGCAGCGTGCATTTTTCTCGACAGCGTTCCACGGACAAGGTGATCCCATGGAAAAGATTCAATACGATTATCCTGCACTTCACAGCGTTCCGCATCGCGTGCACGTGGGCGTCGTCGGCTCCGGAGATCTCGAGGTGTTGCTGGAACCCTCGCCGGACAGTCGCGCGCACGTCGTGGTAAACACCAGCGTGGATGGATTCGGGGCGACCTGGAAAAACGTGCTCGATCGATTTTTCCTGCGATTTCAGGGCGCAGCATCAATCGAGATCAACGATTTCGGGGCAACGCCGGGAACCGTGATGCTGCGCTTGGAACAGGCGGCGGAAGGTCTGCGCCCATGAGTACCAATGCAGCAGCGCGACCTGACTTCCGGCACTTTCTCGAGCGCCGTAGCTTCATTGAAATGGGCGCACGGGAGCGTGTGCGCGCCGTTCTCGATTCCGGCAGCTTCCGCGAATTGCTGGGACCGTTCGATCGCATCAAATCGCCGTGGCTGCCCTTGCAGGGAATTGTTGCGCAGGCGGACGACGGGGTCGTACTGGCGCGCGGCACACTGGACGGCAAGCCTGCTTTGGTAGCGGCAATCGAGAGCGCCTATCAAGGCGGCAGCATGGGCGAGGTTTCCGGCGCGAAGATTGCGGGCGCCTTGGAACGCGCGTGCGATGAGTGCAGCCAGGGGCGGCTGATCCTGCCGGTGCTGCTGTTCGAAACCGGCGGCGTGCGCTTGCAGGAAGCGAACTTGGGACTTGCGGCCATCGCGGAAATTCACGCCGCCATTATTGCGTTGCGCCGCTACGTTCCAGTGGTCGGTGTCATCGCCGGTCTGGTCGGCTGTTTTGGCGGGATGTCGCTGGCGGCGGCCATGTGCACCCGCCTCATTGTCACGCGTCAGGCGCGGCTTGGCATGAATGGTCCCGAAGTCATTGAACAAGAAGCGGGCATTGAGGAATTCGATGCGGGCGACCGTGAGCTGGTCTGGAGCGTGACCGGCGGTGAGCAACGCCATGCCGTGGACATGGCCGATGATCTTTTGGAGGACGATGCCGACGCTATTGCAGCGGCGATCAGGAATGCATTCCGCGAAGGCCCGACGCCCGAGCGCAGTAGGCAGATTGAGCGCTATGTTGACCTGCTTCGATCCATTGATCCAAATCAGCCGCTGGACGGCAAATCGTTGCGCACCCTTTGGGGTCGAGTCCCCAAGCCATGAGCCAGGAATCAGTCCTTTCCCGCCGCGGCCGGATTTGGTTCGACGCATTGACGGATGGTGCCGGCGTGATTGACAGCGGCCTGCGCAGCGTGCGCGTCGCCGATGCTGCATTGGGCGGCGAGATTGCCCGTTTCATCGCGGTGGTGCCGGATGCGCAAAATCGTTTCCCGCGTGCGCGTGCCGGCGAGGTGGGCCTCGATGAAGGCTGGACTTTGGCGCGTCAAGTGCGCGCCTTCGCCGAAAGTACTGAAGACGCGCGCCGTCCGATCATCGCAATCGTCGATGTCTCGAGCCAGGCTTATGGTCGGCGCGAAGAACTGCTCGGCATTCATCTGGCTTGTGCGGCGGCGGCGGACGCCTATGCGTCGGCGCGTCTCGCCGGTCACCCGGTGATCGCACTGCTGGTGGGCAAGGCCATGTCCGGCGCCTTCCTTGCCCATGGCTACCAGGCCAACCGCATACTTGCGCTCGATTCCCCGCAGGTCATGGTGCATGCGATGGGAAAGGAGGCAGCCGCGCGTGTGACTCGGAGCAGCGTCGAAAAGATGGAAAAGCTCGGCGAGCAAATAGCGCCTCTGGCCTACGACATCCGCTCCTATGCCAAGCTTGGCTTGCTGCACAAACTCATTGAAGGAATCGATGCCGACGCGCCCGGGCGCGCCGACGTGGACCGGGTGCGTGCCGAACTCACGAGCGCCATCACCGACACGCGAGCCGGTTCCTCAGATCTAGGCGGCAGACTCACTTCGCCGGCGGCGCGTAAAATGCGTGCGGCGTCGATCGAGGTGCGCCTGCGATTGGCGGAGCAATGGAATGCCCAGTCCTAACACGCCGCCTGTGCATTCGCTCCTGCACGTGGCGGATGCCGATGCACTCGAGTGGGACTCGGCGCCGCCGGATTGGGTGGCTGCGGCCCTGCGGCGCGCACCCTACGTCGTGACGCGACGCTCTTTGCCTCGATCCGATGCAGTGCCAGTCGGCGTACGCGGCGCTGCGCGTCGGCAACGTGCGGCAGCGTGGCTTTCACTCGGCGCGGTCGATGAATGCATCACGCCGCAGATGCTGGTCGCGCAACGCGCGTGGCGACAGCGCCGCGATTTTGCCGTCATGCCGGCCGTTGCCGTGCTCGAGCAAGTGGCGATGATCCTGGACAGCCAGGGCATGGCAGGTCGCTGGGGTCCGGGCGGCAGCGTCGGCTTCGAGTTGGCAAGCGGCGTTGTCTCGACCACGCCGACCAGCGACCTCGACATCGTGTTGTATGCCGAAGGTTCAATGGCGC
>DATHFW010000200.1:0-3432 GCA_035317945.1 Steroidobacteraceae bacterium
GAACGTGCCCCAAGATCTGTACGCTGACGGTCAGCGGACCGTGCGTGGTATCGCCGCCCACCAGCGCAACCGCATGCGCATCGGCAAGATCCAGAAAACCGGCCGCAAATCCGCCCAGCCAATCAGGATCCACGCTGGGTATTGTCAGGGCCAGCGTAGCCCACAATGGGGTTGCGCCCATCGCGGCGATATCGCTCAAATTCACCGCGAGCGCCCGATGACCGACTGAACGGGCGTCGGCGTCTTCGGGAAAATGGCGGCCCGCTACGATTGTATCGACGGCGGCCACCAAGTCCGTGCCGTTGGGAAGATCGAGGAGCGCCGCGTCATCGCCGATGCCTAAGATCACGCCCGATTCGCGCCGCGAGTTCTCACCCCGAATAAAAAAACGGCGGATCAAGTCAAATTCGCCGAAATCCGATGGCGGCGAACTCATCGACTCACTCGACCGGGCGACCGTACTCGTGCGGTCGCGATTCCTTGGCGGCTCGGTCCAACACAGCGTTGACGAACTTGTGCCCGTCCGTCGCCCCAAATTGTTTGGTCAGTTGAACGGCTTCGGCGAGCGCCACGCGGTACGGCAATTCGGGGCATGACTGCAGCTCATGCAATCCCAGCCACAGGACGGCATGCTCAATCGGATCGAGCTCCTGCGGCGGGATCTCGCTCAAGGCGGACAATCGCAAATCCAGCGCCTCGCGATTCGGCGCTACAGCCTCGATCAATTCGCGAAAGTAGTCCCGATCGACCCGATCCGCCTCGGGATCCGTGGCGAATTGCAGTTGCACGTCCTGCCACGGCAGCGGATTGATCTGAATCTGATACAGGGCCTGCAACGCAAGGCGGCGCGCGAGACTTCGAGCTCGATGGCTTACGACCCCTGAAGCCACTCAATTATCCAGGCGGCGCAACAGATTTGCCATCTCGATGGCAACCAGCGCGGCATCGGCACCCTTGTTGCCGGCCTTGCCCCCGGCCCGATCCACCGCCTGTTCCGCGGTGTCGGTGGTGAGTACTCCGAAGGCGATCGGCACGCCGGACTCCAGAGCGATGCGTGCAATGCCGCCCGCGCATTCGCCGGCCACATAATCGAAATGCGGCGTTTGACCGCGGATCACGGCCCCGAGCGCAATGAGCGCTTCGTAGCGATGCGACATCGCCAACTTGCGGGCAACGATGGGAATGTCGAAAGCCCCCGGCACGCGCACGATCTCGATCTGCTTCTCAGCCACACCGTGCCGTTTCAAGGCATCGAGCGCACCGCGCAGCAGCGGCTCGACCACGAAATCATTGAACCGCGCGGCGATGAGCGCAAAGCGCAAATCACGGGCCAGCAGTTCTCCCTCGACTATCTTCAGCTGATCATTGGGCACAAGTCATTCCTCGCGTTGCAGACGGCAAGTATAAGCCGAGGAGGCTGTCTGAGCATTCCGCCTGGCGGCGCTCACTCATCGCCGTCCACGTAACTGGTGATTTCAAGGTCAAAGGCAGCCAGCCCCTGCAGTTGCTTGGGGGCGCTCAAAACCCGCATGCGCTTCAATCCCAGATCCTTGAGAATCTGCGCACCGATGCCGTAGGTGCGCACCACGGTGGCGCCCGCGCGCCGGCGGGCGGCGGGCTTGGCCTCGAGCTGCCTCAGGCTGTCCATGAATTCTCGTGCAGATTCTTCCGGCCGCAATATCACCACGACGCCCGACTCTTCCTTGGCTACCCGGCGCATGGCCGGCCGCAGCGGCCAGCCGAGCTTCTCGCTGTTGACGCCCACCACATCCCGCAACGTGTCCTTGATATGTACGCGCACCAGCGGCGGCAAGCTGGAATTCAAATCGCCTTTCACCAGCGCGATGTGCACGGTCTTGTTCACATGATCTTCGTAACAGCAGAGTCTGAAGCTGCCGTACTCGGTATCGACGGGCTCATCGTAAACGCGCTCCACCGAGCGTTCATTCTTCAATCGGTAGCGGATCAAGTCCGCGATGGTGCCGATCTTCAGGCCGTGATTCTTCGCGAACAGCTCGAGATCCGGGCGCCGCGCCATGGTCCCATCATCATTCAAAATTTCCACGATCATCGCGGCAGCGGAGAATCCCGACAGGCGTGCAAGATCGCAACCGGCCTCGGTGTGCCCGGCGCGCGTCAAGACGCCGCCCGGCTGCGCCATCAGCGGGAAAATATGGCCCGGCTGCCGCAGATCTTCGGGCCTTGCGTTGGGCGCCACGGCAGTCTTGACCGTGTGCGCGCGGTCGTGCGCGGAGATTCCCGTGGTCACGCCTTCCGCCGCCTCGATCGACAACGTGAAATTCGTCCGATGCGAGGAGTCGGTGTCGCTCACCATGAGCGGCAGCCGAAGCTGGCGACAGCGCTCGCGAGTCAAGGTCAGGCAGATGAGGCCGCGGCCGTAGCGCGCCATGAAATTGACATCCTCGGGCCGAACGCATTCCGCGGCCATGATCAGGTCGCCCTCATTTTCCCGATCCTCATCATCCATGATCACCGCCATTTTTCCGCGGCGCAGGTCCTCTAGAATTTCATCGATGGTGTTAAACGCAGCCATGTGTTGCCTTAGGTTTCAGTTTTCGTCATGAGTTTCTCGAGGTAGCGAGCCACGACGTCGATCTCGACGTTGACTTCATCGCCGACTCGAAGCTCGCCAAGTGTCGTGACCGCATATGTGTGCGGAATGATGTTCACATCGAATCGCGCGCCCTCCGCCTTGTTGACGGTGAGGCTGACGCCGTTGAGACAGATCGAGCCTTTGGCAGCCACGAAGCGCATCAGCGACGGCGGCAGTTCGAATTCCAGGCGCCGGGAGCGCGCATCCTGATCGACGCGCTTGAGATTGCCGGCTGCATCGACGTGACCGCTGACCAGATGGCCGCCCAGCGGGTCGCCGGCGCGCAGGCTGGGCTCCAGATTCACGCTCGAGCCGACCTTCAACCTGCCCAAGGTCGTCTTCGCCATGGTCTCGCGCGACACGTCTGCAAAAAAACAGTCGTCCTGCTTGCGGGTCACGGTGAGGCATACGCCTTGGACGCAGACGCTGTCGCCGATGGCGATGCGCGCCATGTCGAGCCCCGCGGCATCGACACCCAGCTCCAAATCACCGTCCCGTTCCGTCAGCGAAGCGACGCGGCCCTTTGCCAAAATAATTCCGGTAAACATCGTTATGACTTCTTGAGCTTCAGAATCAGGCGCACGTCCTCTCCCATCGGCTGCACATCGCGGAATTCAAAGGGCGGCAACGTGTGATCGCCGAGCTTGATGCCCATGAGCGGCGCTGCATCACACCCTAGCAGCTTCGGCGCGACGTACAGCACCAGTTCGTCGACCAGCCGCTTGGCGACAAAGGCGCCCGCCAGCGTCGGCCCGCATTCAAGCAGCAACTCGTTGACTTCACGCGCGGTCAAGTTCTGCATGACCGCGTCAAGATCC
>DATHFW010000201.1:0-8616 GCA_035317945.1 Steroidobacteraceae bacterium
CCAATATCGAGAGCAGCGTAGATTTACCGGCTCCGTTCGGGCCGATGACGGCGATGAAATCTCCGGATTCCGCATGCAGCGAGACATGCTCGAGAATCGTGCGCCCTCCCCGCCGCACGGAAATCTGCGAGGCGTCAAGGATGCTCATGAGCCGCGCATCGCCCGTAACAGACTGGCGCGCAAGGCCACCGCGGCGCCTGCGCTCTCGACCACCCCGCAACTATAAAGAGCGCTCGGATAAGTCACTTGTCGCCCCGAATAAAGTTTCAGGATCAGCGGGTGCCGCGCAAGATCGGTATTGAGCCCCGGCGTAGCGGTGATATTGCTAGCGTAGGCCAGAATGTCAGGATGCGCCAGGAGAAGCTGCTCCACGTCAAAGGACGTGTAGGCTCCGCTATTCAAGGACGCCGCGATGTTGACGCCGCCTGCCGCCCTGAGAATGGAGTCGAACATCGTTCCCTTACCGGGGATCGAGCCGCCCTCGCCCCAGGCGGCCACACGGATGTTCTGCGGCGGCTGGGTGGAAGCCAACTCCCGCAGCGTCGAGTCCATTTTTGCAATCAGCGCCTCGCCTAGCTCGTCTCTCTGCAGCGCGTGGGCAACCTGGCGCGTAACGGTGCGAATCTCATCGAAATCCGCCGCAGGCTGCACTTCGAGCAATGGCCAATGAAGCCTCTTGAGCAGCGACCGCGCAGCGGGCGTGGTATAGGTTCCGGCGAGCACTAGATCGGGCTTCTCGGCGAGCACTTCTTCGACCGTGCCAAAATTGACCCGCACGTTCGCAGCCTGCGGCCACTGATAAGAATTGCTCGGGTCGCGGGAGTAGTAAGTGACCGAAGCAATGCGCTCCGGCGGCAGCAACTCCAGCAACAAAGCGTCGGTACACATGCTGAGCGACATGACGTGCTGCGGCCCGGGCGCTGCGGGAAGTGCCGGCGCCCCGCCGAGCAGCAGCACCGATCCCAGCATCACGAGCATCGCTTGGTGCACGATTCAGCCGAACTTGCTGAAATCCGGCGCGCGCCGTTCGGAGAATGCGGTAAAGGCTTCTTTGAACTCCGCCGACTTGAGCTGGCGCACAAAATGTCCTGTCTCCTCGCTCATGCGCGCCAACATGAGCGATTGATCGCGCATCAGCGACTTCGTCGCAGTCACCGAGGCGGGCGCCCGCGCTGCGATTGAAATGGCGGTTGCGCGTGCAACCGCATGCAATTCGGAAGGCGGCAGCGCCCGATTTGCGATTCCCCAGCTCACAGCTTTTTCAGCGTTCACCGGTTCGCCGAGCACGAACATTTCGAACGCGCGGGCATGGCCGATGCGCAGCGGCATCAACAAGCTCGAGCCGGCCTCGGGAACCAGCGCGAGATTGACGAAAGGAGCGATGAGCAGGGCATCGTCGGCCACGAAGACCATGTCGCAGTGAAGCAGCATCGTTACGCCCACTCCTACTGCACGGCCGTTTACCGCCGCAACGATCGGGGTTTTGGCTCGCGCAAGAGCGGGCAACAGCGGATTGGCATCCTCGGGTTTGGGCGCTGCGATGGCGTTTCCGATCGCGGCAAAATCGGCCAGATCGTTGCCCGCGGTAAACATGTCCCCATTGGCGTTGATGAGAATGCAGCGAATGTTCGGATCCGTATCCGCATTTGCGATTTCCGCGGCCAGCACGGCGTACATGGCGCGAGTCAGTGCATTTTTCTTGTCCGGACGGTTCAAGGTGAGCACCAAGATCTTCTCGGACTTCTCCACCAAAACATGCTGTGTCACAAAAGCTCTCCTTGTCTGTTTACGGCGCCGTCTTGCGCAGGCGCACGACGAGCCAGAAGAAAAACGGCGTTCCAATCAGGCTGGTCAATACGCCGAGCTTCATTTCGGTCCCGACGTGAAGCACTCGTGTTGCAACATCGGCGAACAGCAGCAGCAGCGCTCCGCTCAATGCCGCGGGCAGTAATATGCGGCTCGGTTGATGGCCCATCAACGGACGCACCAAATGAGGTGCTACGAGTCCGATAAAGCCGACAACTCCCGTCACTGCCGTGGCGGCCCCGATGGCCAGCGCCGTGCCGAATACTGCCAGGAGGTACAGCCGTCGAAGATTGACTCCTAAGCTCTGCGCCTGTGCCTCGCCCAACGCCAGCGCATCGATTCCGCGGGCGGTGAATAGCAGCATAGCGCACCCCAGCACGATAAATGGCGTCACCAGGAACACGTGCAGCCAACTGCGATCCGCAAGAGAGCCCATCAACCACGTCATGATTTCGTAGGCCGCGTAAGGATTGGGCGCAAGGTTGAGAGCCAGGGCAATCCCGGCGGCAGCCAGCGCGGATACCGCGGCGCCCGCCAGCACCAGGGTGATGGTTCCGCCGCCGCGGCCCAGCGCGAATGTCAGCACACTGGCGAGCAGCGCACCGACCAGCCCCAGCAGCGGCGCAGCGGCCGTGAAATGCGTCGCAAAGCCGAAATATATGGCGACTACCGCGCCGAGCGCAGCACCCGCGGAAACGCCGAGCAAGCCGGGTTCCGCCAACGGATTGCGCGTTACGCCCTGCAGCACGGCGCCCGACAGTCCGAGGGCGGCGCCGATTTCGAGCGCCAAAATGGCGCGCGGCAGCCGCAGTTGGGTAACGATCGTCGCCGCCAGATTTGCATCGGGCGACCAAAGACCCTGCCACACTTCACCCACCGGCAACCAAACGCGGCCCGCGAGCAGTGAGGCCATGAACATTGCGGCGAGCAGCAGCAAAAGCGCGCCGCTGACCAGCCAATCTCCAAGTCGTGAATTGAGCGCCATTTTCCTGTTACCCGTCGCGCCTACGCGTAGCTCCTGCTGACAAACCAAAAAACGCCGAGCGCCACCAGAAATGTCGAGGCCACATCGACGACGATCGGGCGCGGCAGCGCGAGCCGGATTTTCCGCAAGCCCACGACCAGCATGGTTGCACCGACAACCAGCGCCAACTGGCCCACCTCGACTCCCAGGTTAAAGCCGACGAGCAGTTCAGCCAATCGCTCCGTGGGCAGCTGCAACTCCAGCAGGTCGGCGGCAAAGCCAAAACCATGGATCAAACCGAACACTAGCGTAATGAGCATGCGCAATCGACCGGCATCGCGAAGATTGCCGGAAATGAGCAAATAGTTCGCTGTGAACAATCCGGCGCCAAGCAGCAACAAGCTCGGCAGCCCGCCGAAGCCGAGCCATTGAAAGAGCGCCATGAGACCCATGCAGACCGCGGCGCCGAGCGCAACCCATTTGGGTTGGCGCGTCTGCACCACGATGTTCTCCGCTCCGATGAGCGCGATCGTGAGAGCAACCAAGGCGTCGATATATTCAGCATGCGGCCTCAGCACCCCCGTGACCGCCAATGCCAGCGTCAAACTGTGCCCGATCGTAAATCCAGTCACGACGAAGACAAGATCGCGCAGGCGACGGGATATGAGCACGAGTCCCAAGAGGAACGACATGTGGTCGACACCGGTAAAAATATGCATCGTGCCCATGCGTATGAATTCAAAGAAGCTCGCATTCTTCAAGCGGCTGCCCGCGCCGCCGGTCACATCGATTGTTTGGTGCTCGTTCGTAATCAACTGTTCGGTAAATTCTCCGGTGGCGGCGTTTTGCACTTGGGCGAAGTTCGTGTGGCTGGGCACCAAATCGAAGAAAGCGCCGGAGTGTATTTGCAAATTCGCGGCTGAATCGCACTTGAAAGTAAAATCGAATTTACGGAACCCGGCGAGCGCCGACAGCGATGACACGGGGGGAATGAGCGCGCAGCGTTTTCCGCCTGCAATGGCATATGTTTTCTCAGTCAGGTAGTCGCTGAGGCGATCCGGCGTCAGGGGCGATGCGTCAGTGGCGAGACGATTGGCCTCGATGTCGGGAATGGTCACCACCACGTCGACAAATTGACCGTTGATCTCCCATACCGAATGCGACTGACTGCGCGTATGGGATTCGGCCGCTTGCGGGGCGAACGCAACGGCGCAAATCAACCCGAGGATTGCCGCCAGTTTCAACGTAAGTCGTCCGCGATGTGCACATTGGCGCGTTTGCGGAGGAATGACTCGTCGCCCGCTTTCAATTGTTCAATCGCATGATTCCGATAGTCGTTCAGCACTTGCGGCCGCGCCTTGGCGAAATCGAAGGGCACGGGCCGCTTGTTGGCGACCATGTACAGAACGTGTACTGCGTCACTCAGCTGGATGGGCCCCGAGGCCGCGCCGTCCGGCAGGTCGCGGGCAGCCGCGAATAGTTGATCGCCAAGATGAATCTTTGCGGCAAAATAGAATTCATCGCCCCGGGTCTTGCCCGACTCGCGCGCATGAAGGCGCGCCAGCGTTTCTGGAGGAATGCCTCCCGATTTCAGCGCTCCCAGGGCGGCCGCCATCTCGCCATGGTCACCGGCGGGAAACACCCAATCGCGCACATTCATGATGCCCTCGCTGACGTAGCGCTCCGGGTGCGTCGTATAATAGTCACGCAGGGTCGCCTCGTTGGGCTGAGCGGTAATGGCGTCTTCCGAAATTTCCAACTCCACCGCGTTCACCAGCGCGCTGCGAACCTCCGGATCGCTCGACGCCAGGTCCAGCTCCTTGCCCCGCTGCACGAACAATTCTTCCCGGATCATGTCATTCAAGACTTTCTGCCGCTGCTCGCGTGTCGCATGGCTCAAATCGACGCCATACAAAGTCTGCAGAAGAATGAGGTAGTCGCTGCGGGAAATCGGCTGCTGATTTACCAACGCAACGTCTTCGGCCGGCACCGACACGGTCGACACGCCGCGGGCGGTGAACAGAGAATATCCGGCCAGAAATAATCCGATAAGCGCACCGAACGTCAAGAGCACGAAGGATCGCGCGCTGTTGACGCGTGTCGGATCGCGCCAAGCCGGAAGTTTCATCTTCTGATCAGTTGGCATTGGGAACATCGGCGGGGTGCGAAATCGAGTAAACATAGACGGCCGTTTCACGGATGTCTGCTGCGCTGAGCTTCTTGATCCATGCGGGACACACGCCCTGGCGCCCGTAGGCGATGGATTGGCTCAGCGCGTTGCGGCTGCCATCGCCATAGAGGGTTATTGCATCGGTCAAATTCGGTGCGCCGATCGCGGAGTCGCCTTTGACGTCGGCCGAATGACAGTCATAGCAGCCCCCTTCGCCGGTGTATAGCGCAGCTCCTCGCGATGCCGCCGCCGCGTCCGCTTCCCGGCCCTGCTGCCGGAATAAGAATTCAATCAGATCGCTGATCTCGCCCGGCGATAGGGGCCGGATGTTCTTGTCGGCCGGGTTGGGTTGTGGCCGCGCATAGGCCGGCATGATCGCGAGGCTCCACGCCCGCGAATTGCGGGAACGAATCCCATACTCGATGATTTGTTCTACGTCTGCCACTCGCCCGGTGCCATACAGCCAATCACTATCCGTCAAATTCGGCACGCCCTTGAGCGAATCTCCCGCCCCTGAGACGCCGTGACAGGTGGCGCAATGAACCAGGAACAGGGGACGGCCACGGCCGGCCGCGAAACGCAGCAGCGCTGAATCGGCAAGCAGGGCATCGGGATCGGCACGCAGCAGTCTTCGTTCAACATGGCGGCTGTTCGCGAACACGGCCGCGCCGATCAGAAACGCCAGGATGACGACGACGATGAAGCGCATTGAGCAAATGATAATCTGTCGGCGTCGCCCGGTCGGCGGAGTTTGACCGCAGCCATGTGCTGCTCTTAAGTGGTTTTATCGCGATTCGATTGCAGCAGCAGTTTTCCCGTCAAATTCACGCCATCCACGGCGCTAACCTCGAGCAGCGCTTCGATTGGGAGAGTGACATCGGATTTCTTCTCGAGCTCTTCAAGCTTTTGCGCGGAGGTAAAGGCTTCGGCAGTTTGTCTGACGCCTTCATCCCGGGTTCCCGATAGAACCACGATGGTGTTGTCTCCAGGACCGCGAATTTTTGCGAAAACGCCGTAGTCATGGTACGGCCTTTCCTTTCCGGTGGGCTGCGGCGGATCCATGATGTCGCTGCCGATCTCACTCACGTACGAATGGCGGGTTTTCTTGTCGAAAACCTCATCGTAAGAATCTCCCACCGAGAAGCGCGATCCCGCAAAGACGATGTCCTGCAGCATGCCCATGCCGCTCAAGTAGCCGATGTAAACAATGTCGGCAGATTTCAGGCTGCTGGGTTCCACGTCCGACATCTTGCTGACCGTAATGCGGCGATTCTCCGGCGCCAGCACCACCATTACATCGCGAAGCGCAAACGCCGTTGAAATGGGCAAGTAGCGCAGTCCCACGTCCATGTAACGGTCGGCGAGCTTGGGGTGCTCGGCAACGAAATGCTCCAAATCGCTCTTCGAATTGACTGAATACTCGCGAATCAGTCGATTCACGCCCATGGAATCATCCGTTTCACCGATCAGGTAGTAGTCGCCGACTATGATCATGATCGGCCGGTCATCCTTCAGGAGAGTTGACCAAATAGGATTGTCGCGAACTCGCATGAGATCGGACGACGGCGCCCATCGCCACGCGATACCTGCTGCCAACAGTCCAATCGCGGCGAGCATGCCTGCGGCGCCAAGTAGTTGTAGGCGCTTGAGCTTTACCACGGGCGGGCGAGTCGTGACGGCGGCGTTCGCCGTGGCCGTAGCATTCGCCGTGACCGCGGCATTTCGGATGGTTGCCTTCACTCGATACTCGCCGCGCGGTATGGAGAGCTCGGCAATCCCTCCGCCGGCGGGCGAGGCGTAGAAATCCTCGAGCGCCTTGCGCAGCTTGTGGATATAGACGCGTACCAGAGCGTCCTGGGAGACATCGAAATCCGAGTTCTTACCAAAGACATCGACTGCAATGGCGATTTCCTTGGTGGCTTGCCCAGACACGGACTTGTCAGCGAGATAATCGAACAGTCGCCTCAGGCGCGCTTCACCCAGCACCCCGCTCCGTTGGATCCGCTCGACCTCTCGGCTTAGCGCGACCTCCCGGCTTTGCGCTGCGTCTTCGCCTGAGGCCGCAGGGCTTTCGGGACTGTCACTGGGCGGATTCCGGCTGGTCATGGCCGTGATTTAACGACATTAACGTTAGCTAGAACAGTAAATTACGTGAAATCAATCTTTTTCACGGGCATGGTGGCGGATCGCAGGCACGACGCGGCACGTGAATCGGCATCATGATGCGTCTCCTGCTCCTCGCACATCGCTATCTCGGTATTGCAGTGGGCCTGCTGATGGTCATGTGGTGCCTGTCAGGCGCGGTCATGATGTATGTCAGCTATCCCGCTTTACGCGAACGGGTCCGGCTCGAGCACCTCGCGCCCCTTGACTGGAGTGAATGCTGCAAGATCTCCCCGGCGCTTGAGTCACAATCCGCGGGCCATTCGCAAATCGAGATGTTGGCAGGTCGGCCGGTTTTATTTGCCGGTTCTGCGGACAGTCCCCGCCCGATTGACCTGCTCACGGGAACCATCGTCGCGCGCATCTCCGTCGACCAGGCCGCCTCCGTAGCGCGAACCTTCCGCGGGCGCGCAGGGGCCGCCCCGCGTCTGCTCGGTCTCATCGACGGCGACCAATGGACGGTTTCAGGCGATTTCAATGCGGATCGGCCGCTGTTCAAATTCGCGATCGATGACGCAGCACGCACCGATCTCTACGTATCCAGCGTCAGCGGCAAAGCGGTGCAAATCACCACCGCCCACGAACGATTCTGGAACTGGTTCGGAGCGGTTCCGCATTGGTTGTACTTCAACGAGCTGCGCCGCAACGCGAGGCTCTGGAGCCAGGTCGTGATCTATGCCTCCGTCCTGGGGTGCTTTCTTGCGGGAATAGGAATTTATCTGGGCTGGCGGCAGCTCGCCGCGCAGCCGGCGGGCCGCTGGTCGCCCTATCGCGGCTTCAATTTGTGGCATCACGTCGCCGGACTTGTTTTCGGCATTCTCACGCTGAGCTGGGTTTTGAGCGGGCTTCTGTCGATGAATCCTTGGGGCTGGCTCGAGGGCGGCGGCCCACAGTCCGAAAACGCCAAGATACTCGGCGCGCCGGAACCTTCGCTGGAGCGCGTCGGGGCGGCATTGCAGCTATTCGCGCACGGTCCATCTGACGCCGTCTCCCTGCGAGTTGCGCCGTTCAATGGCAAGATCTATTTCATCGCCGGCGGCGCCGGCGGCGAGCGTCGGCGCTTCGATGCGGCCGGTGCGGCCGCACCGCTCAATCGCGAGGATTTGGAATTCCTGGCCGGCGTTTTGACCGGCGCCGGGGCACCGATCACGCCGCAGCTCATGAGCCGCGAAGACAACTTGTACTTCAGCCATCATCGCGATGAGGTCGAACTGCCGGTCTATCGCATGATCCTTCCCGGGTCCGGCATTAGGTACTACGTGGATCCCGTCGCGGGGATGCTCGTGGCCAAATTGGACGCGAATGCCCGGGCATATCGCTGGCTGCATGCGGGGTTGCACCGACTGGATTTTACGGCGTCATTGCGAGGCCGACCCCAGTGGGATGTACTCATGCTGATATTGCTGTCCGGGGTGACGGCCGTATGCGTAACGGGTGCGTACCTGGGTTACCGCCGGCTGACGCGTTCTGGACTCAAGTCGTAAAGCCTATCCAGCGTCCGGCCGCGACGATC